>JBNAKO010000065.1:0-5436 GCA_049706495.1 Methanosarcina sp.
TAATTCACATGATTATGCTCCTGAAGTTCTGGATAAAATTCTTAAAGGAGCTGGCTATACTGGCGAACAAATTGAAAATTCCTTTAAAGAAATGGGTGGAAAATGTGCAGACTTCGGTAAAGGTTTGATAGATAAAGTTAAGCTACCATGTAATTGATGTTGATTTCGCTAATTATAAAATGTTGAGCGATTAAACGAGCGTATTCATTTCTGATAGTCAAATTATAATTTAACTGATTCATGAGTTTATCGTTGCAAAACTAGCCACAGATTCAGACGCAAGGAAGTCCAGGAGGAAGAAGAACTGCTTAAGTGTATATTTAAAGATAAGTCTGAAAAAAATACGCCCCCATAAATGTAGAAAATAGGGATTCCAGCAGAAAAGACTCCTCCAAGACAAAATGATAGAAGCTGTCCAGCGTCAAAGAATTCCAGAACAAAAAATACCTTCAGACAAAGAGAGGAAATAATCTAGAATACCCGACAATCTTAAATCTGGTGTAAAGAGTTTATCTGGATTGAACTTATCCCAATATACATGTTATTAAATTCCCTTTTACTTCCTAAATATTAAATAATTTAAACAGATATTTATGATTATGATAAAGAATAAAATTCTTAAAAAATCCAGTTTTGAAGAAATAAATGGGGTCAAAATCTTACAGATTAAAGGCAAACCGTATGAAATGGGCTATCAGCACGGATATTTGCTCGCAGATAAAATAGCCCTGATGATTAACAGAACACTTTTAGCCACTACTGCCTATATTGCTGCGCAAACAGGCTCAGATCTTGAAAAAGCTGAAGAATTATTATGGATAGGACAAAAAGTAGCAGAACCTTTTTTACCTCAAGAATTTAAGGAAGAAATGAAAGGAATTGCTGACGGAGCAAAAGACGCAGGAATAGATGTAACCCTGGAACAAATTTTGCTCTGGAATACAAATTATGACCAGTGGTGCATTTATTGCCATCCTCATTACTGGCAGGCCGACAACAAACTTGAAACTCAATCTGAAGAAAAGTTTCAACAAATGCCTGTAAATAATCCGCCCTCAGGAGGCTGCAGCAGTTTTTGTACCTGGGGAGAATGGGCCGGGGAAGATGGAAAACTAATTTTCGGGAAAAATGAAGACAATTTTAATATGCCTGAGCAGTTGCCAAATCGAATTTTAGTTATTGCCAGCCCTGAAGATGAAATCGGGCACACCTTTATGACATATCCAGGAATGATCGGATTAGATGGAGGCATAAATGCCAACGGCCTGGCAATGATGACCCAATTGAATTCGATGCAGCACGAAAGTATGAAAGGCTGCGGGATAGCAATATTTACCCGGCTGCTCCTAACGCATGCACGCACAATCGAAGATGCAATTGAGATTTTCGAAAGGTATCCCCGCTGTGCAGGAATTGCTTACCATGTAGCTGATGCCAAAGCTAAAAAAGCAGTTGTAGTAGAAACTTCTTCGAAGAAAGTTTGCTGCCGGTACCCCATGCCCGGGGTTGAAGCTTTGTGGCAAACAAACCATTCAAATTGCTATCCAGGCTGGATGGGATATTCAGGTTATAATTTGGTAGCAGATCAGGTGCTGGTAAATGAGCTCAAAGATATTTCCACCATTGAAAACTGGCAGGACAGCCTGAAGGATCCTTACAACTTTTATGTTCAGGCTCCAAGTCGTTTTGAACGCTATCAGCAGTTAATTCATGAATATTACGGCAATATTACAGTCGAAAATGCAATAAAAATATTGAGTGACTGCTATGATCCTTATACGCGTCTGACCCGGAATAAAGATTTCCCTTCATGGACAAATAATATCCTGTGTACAATCTGTGCGTTGTATCCCGATTTTTCTTATAAGGCAAAAGAGCCGGTTGGAGAATTCAAAGCCCATATAGCTAATATGTGGAGCCTTGTAGCTTATCCGGAAACAGGGGATTTCTGGCTTGCAATAAAGGATTTTCCTGCGCAGTATGGCGGATATGTACACTTTAATTTGAAAGAGTTGCTGCAACAATAATAAAATTCCAATTTTTATTTTTTTGTTTTTTAGTTTGTAGATTAATTCTCTTCTAGGTTAGCGCCATTATCCTTTTTTATTTTATTTTATTTTATTTTATTTTATTTTATTTTATTTAAGTGTTATATTTTTCTTTTCCTGATATCTTTCTTTCTTTTGATTTTCTCTTTTTTTCTTTAATTTTTCTTTTAGTTTTTAGCTTTTACTTTCATTCTTTATTTTTCCTATTAATTTTCTTTTATTTGTTATTTTCATAACGGTTTTTGCTTATAAAAAAATAAAGTTAATTTTTTATTTATTCTTCTCTTCTTTAATACAAATTTCTTCTTTATCAGAAGATTTCCCTGAATCTATGCCGGTTATGGTTCCGACAACAATATCCTCTTCCTTTTCGAATCTTTCCAGAATCTTTGAGGTCAGAAGGTTATTGATTTTCCTTCTTTTTCTGGGATCTACCACATACCTCAGCCTCAGGTCTATCCAGTTTTCTCCGATTGAGGTATAGATACTTGTCTGCACGTCATAGTTAGTTATGAAATATTTCTTTTCCAGATCAAGGAGTTCTTTTTGTGCAATGGATTCATATTCCTTTACTATTGGGGCTGCAATTTTGAGAATAATTTCCTGGGCTTTTTTCCAGTCGCTTCCATAGACCAGCATAATCCGGATTTCATCCCAGATAAACGAGAAGTCCAGGGTGTAGTTTTTGATAGGCTGATTGAGCACAAAGCTGTTAGGGAGCTGGATTATCCTGCCAGTATGCTGGTCCAGATTCCCCCATTCCCGAATCTCCATAAGCCTGGTGCTGAAATTTCCGATATCTAGTACATCCCCTATGTTGTCTCCAATCTGGATTCTATCTCCGGCTTTAAAGGGTCTGGTTGTAATTATGAGAATTCCTCCGGCTATGCCTCTTAAAAGATCCTGAAGAGCAATTGCAATGCCTGCACTCAAAATTCCATAAGCAATAATAAGAGTGCTCGTCCTCTCAATCCAGATTGCGAAAAATGAAGCAAAGACAAGAGCCGTAACAAGTATAGATACTGTTTTCCGTATTGTGTATCTGTCTTTTGCTGAAGATATCCTTGTTAAAATTAAGTCTCCTGCAAGAGAATTAATTATGTAAGCCAGAAAAAGCACAATTAATGAAGCCAGAAGAGAGTCCAGTACAGCGCCGTTTTCGTCAAAAAAATCTGATAAGTACCTGAGATATGCAGTGAAAAAAATCAAGGCCAGAAGGATAAGAGTGTTCAAGCTCCGGACAATTCTCATGTCAATAAATATAATATATGAATATATGAATCTGGCCAATATTCACTTCATTTTTTGATTTTTCAATTCGTTTAAATTTGGTTAAATTTTACTTTTTTTACATTTAATTCAGCTCGGAAATTTAGCCTAATTAAGTTAGGTATTGAAATTAGGAATTTAGCTCAAAAATTAGCCTAATTATTCAGTTTAATAACTCAAAATCTAATTTTTTAAAGATTTGTATTGCTTCCGGATTTTATTCAATAACCAGAACATTTTCCTGTACTCTCGGGGGCTGATTTATAATCAAGAATTTGAGAACCGTGTTCCCTGTATTATATGTAGTTTGGACCGAGCCTGCCGGGATAAATATAAACTGGTCTTTTTTCAATTCAAATGAAATCCCATCGATGTAAAGTAAGCCCTCTCCTCCAAGGACATAATGAATCTCAGAAGCCCTTATCAGATGAGGAACATTATTTTCTCCAGGCTCTATACTGGCGCAGGAAATGCTACAGTTCAGGTTAAGATTTTTATCAGAACCTGCAGGGTTTAGTAATTCTGCAATAAAATTATTTCCTGGAGTTTCAACAAATTTACATTCTTCAAGGTTCCTGGAAATGATATAATTATTCACGCTGAAATCTGCCCCTACAATGTAGGATTTTCCCTCAAAAGAAGCCCGTTTGACGAAAGTAAATTTCTGAGAGGGTTCATGTTCCCCATTTTCCTGCCAGTTATATTCAATCCAGCCTTCCCCTGTCTCACCCATAGCTGTTTCTATGAACATTTCTCCAATCGGTTTGCCGTCTAAGGCCTGAAGTCCGCGCAGATTTTTTCCTTCGCTGCTCGAATCCGAAGGACAGACTACCTGGGTTCCATCTTCTGTCCAGATAAAAATGCAGAAATTATCCTGGTACCAGGCAGAGCCCTTTTCTCTAAAAGATGGAAACAGGGTGTCTCCCTGGGCTTCAATTAGTCTCGCAGTTGCTTTTACTTTTTTCTCAATATTTTGTTTTTCAGATGCTATTTTACTTTCTCCTTTTTGGAAAACAAGGGGATCCGGAGCAGGCTTACCAGCAGCAGGGCTTGAGGTCTCCTCAGGTGCCATCTGTGCTTGAGGTATGTTCTCTACTTTGGATGCCTGTTCCACATCAGTCTCCTTTATTTTATTATTTTCATTTTCCTCTTTATTATTTTTTTTGTTTTCTTTATTTTCTTTATTATCCTCATTATCTTCATTATCTTCATTATCTTCATTTTTCTCTATAACATGCTGGGTTCCTGTCAATTCTTCAGAATCAGCACGTATAGTTTGACTTTCAAGCTGTACTGAATCAGTCTGTGCAGTATCCTTATCTCCACCTGTAAGGATTCCTATAAAAAAGGCAATTGCAAGCATTATACAGGCTATTCGTATTAAATCCATAAACTTCCCTGCTGGTCTGGGTTAGATCTTCACATTTAAAAAGCCAATCTAATTCTTAAACAATTCCTTTTGATCTTAAAGCGAACTGCAGCAGGCCTGATTATAATAAACAGCTCTAAATTCATGGATATAACTATAAAAGGTCTAATTATAGGTCTAACAGGTCTAATTGCAATAATTAAATAATCTGATTGTAACAAATTGATTGAATAATTTTTTAACTGTATGATTTATTCTGGAATTTATTCTAGAAAACTTTGAATAATTTTATACGAATAGTAATTCAATTTATCATAAACCTGGAAAAGAGTTAATCGAGATTAATCGATAGGTTAAAATTCAGAAGGTTAAAATTCAGAAATTAAAATTTATTTTGAATTAGAATTTACCTGAGACAGTTAAATTGAAAAAATCGTAAATTTGGCTAGTAAAGATGAGATACATGAGGGATGAAATGTCTGGCGATTACAATCTTGCTTCCTGGAATGTAAATGGGCTTCGAGCTATAATTAAAAAAGGCTTGCTTGAGCTTTTGCTTGAGCAAAAATTTGATGTTCTCTGCGTTCAGGAAACCAAAGTATCTCCTGACAAACTCCCTCGAGAAGTTAAAAATATTCCGGGCTACTATAACTATTTTGTTTCGGCAGAAAAAAACGGGTACAGCGGAGTAGGCCTTTTTTCAAGGAAAAAGCCCCTGACCGTTGAAACAGGCATGGGAATCGAAAAATT
>JBNAKO010000066.1:0-8196 GCA_049706495.1 Methanosarcina sp.
TATGCATTCCTTTTGAATAAGCTATGGAAAGATAAGTATATTCTATCTCAGAAAATGTATTACCAGCGTATCGATAAGCTTAAAATGACAGAAAATTGCTTCCGTTTCTATACGGGTACAGAATGTGATCTTGAGTTATGGTCAAACCCGGAAAATGAGAATCATACGAAGCAAATTTCTCAGGACCTAAAATAGCTAATATTCTAATGCGTTTACCGATTAATCATAGTGTCACCAATTATTGTTGTTATTGCTGGCTATTTTCTAAAATTAACAGCAATATAGAAAGTTAAAAAGTGTGCTGAGCTTAGTTTAAAACCAAAGCTTTGATTTTACGTTACAACCTGAAAGAAATACTGTAAATTAACTGCTTTTTAGAAATAATTTTTTTACGGGTAGTTGGAAATAACTTTTCTTATCAAGAGTGGGGATTTTATGAGATTTTATTATATATTTTTCTGCAAAATTTTAAAGGGCTCTTAAGAGCCCGCTAAATATTTTTGATTACACAATTACCAGTATAATCAATATTTTTTAAGGGTTCAATAACGGATCGGGTTTGAACCGTATCTGGATCCTTTTCTATTTCTGTCTTTTACTTTCTTACGTAAATTGCACACAGGACAATTTCCTTCATGTGTGAGGCGTTTAATAATCCATGCAACCCCTACAAGGGCAAACAGATAACCCACTGCTTCCATAAATTTACTCATATTAATAACTCCAAACTATTATATGCTCTTATCATTTATGAAACTTTGTAAATAAAGAGACAAAGATTCTTTTATTTAGTAAAAATATTTTAAAAAATTGAAAGGAATATAAATGCATATTTGCGTTCTATTTGATGAAGACTAAAAAGTGAAAATTATCGTAAAATTTAAATTTTACTTAACCTGGTTAAAAAACCTGTTTATAAAGAATCAGAGTAATATTAAGCTCTTGCCACATTCTTAAAAACAATTATTTGTTGTCTTATATTGTTTAAGTTATTTGAAGGGATATGTTTGCTCGCAGTATTAAATCTTTTTTTCGTGGTGTGGGACGAAAGGATATGTGGACTATATATTAAATATTTAGCAAGCAAACAATATCCCACTTCCTATCTAATAATACTTATTACTTTCGCTCATTTATTTTAAAATTGGAAAAAACTCAGGTATTAAAATTTAGATATTAAAGTTCGGATATTAAAGTTCAAGTTTATAATTCTCCCTAATTTGTCCTGGATCCTCTGGTTAACAGGTAATTTTCTTAAGGAAGATAATGAAAAGAAAAATATACACATTTTAATTCAAATAAAATCTAGTTCAATTCTAATCTTAACAAAAAATATTTATTATCCCTAAGCAAGATTCTTTATTAATTTTCTGATATAAATTCGGTTACGGGCTCTGCAAGTTTTATTACTTCTTCTTTAAAGCGGCATATATCCTCTAAGATAACCGAATTTTTTTCTCTGAAGTATCTCTGTTTCAATTCCCTTCCAATTATATCATCATTTCCCGCCTTGAGTTTAAGTATAATCGAGCCGGGCTGAACTTCTGGTTCGCATGCAATTTCATCGCAATCTCCATCAATTATTCCTAGAATAGGAATCCCTAGCCTGACAAGAATATCGCCGGCTATAGCTGTTGTATCGTCTCCCACTGTAACAACAAGTTCTGCATTAGCAGCCAGCTCAAAGGTATATTCTGCAGCATGGTCTATAATTACAACCTTTCCGGGTTGAGGATCTGAAAAGCGGCCTGTACATCTCGCAACAATATTCTTTTCAGGGATTTTGAGCCCTGAAAACTCGTTCCTTCTAATGCTCCCACTTTTTATCCAGACTTTTCCAAGATCAATAGGTTCCCTTTTTTCATAATTGTGAAGCTTTTCTATGCCGTGATCTTTTATTTCTCCACCCTGAATTTCGACAATAAGCCCATTTTCAGAAATTATATTAATTTCAGAACACAGAGCTTTTCCGACTACTATTCCATTTACAAGGATATTTTCCCCTGGAAACACTCCTGAAAGTTTGCGGATAACGCGTGTCTTTGAACCGTCAGGGGATTTTTCGATTTTAAGAGGGCTTTCAAAAGACAGAACAGGATCTACAGGCAGCTCAAAAATTTCGGATAGTTTTTCAAGGCATATGCTTGCTTTTTGATTAAGTGGAATTAATCTCCCGTCAGTACTTCCTGGACTTTCGATCTGGACCAGAGGTTTTCTTTCCGGCTTCCCAATACGGGCAGCAACCATCTGCCCAAATGCCTTTCCTGTCTCAATTGTTTTCCCTCTGTTCAGAAGACATACAAGGTCAGAAGTTTCAAAAAAAGCCTCTATACGAGCACTTGGTTTAAGATGCTCGCTTATATCTATTATTTTTTCAAGCCCAGCATCAAGGACCGCGGTTTTTCCCATAGTTCCGCTAAGTTTTGTTTCCACTGTACCTAGCAAAGAAAGTCTTTCAAGAACGGTATTTATTTCTCCCGAATCAATAACTTCAGGGCCATGTATTACTAAACCAATTCTCATTTAAATTCTCATTTAGCTTCATTTGAACTCTATTAGAATAAACTAAACTCAGGATCAATATTAATGTAGCCTTGCAGAAATTACCGCCAATATTTAATCAGTGTTATTCATATGGGGTTTGTGAAAATTAATTCCCCCTGTATTAACAAACTCCAGTATAAATATTAATTTCATATCAATTTCATATTATTTTAAAATAAAGATTTTAATTAAAGATTTTAATATCTCTGATCTCTAAAAATATTTTTAAATATTTAATTTTTTAATTTAATACTTAAAACCTGATCAAAATATAATCTATTATGAAAATGCTTATGTTTTCAAGTAATATTCAGTTCGATAGAAACTCACCGATGGCAGAATTCAATTAAACTCTATACTCTTCTAAATATTCTGTAGTTTTTCCTTTGAATATTCTTTAAATTTAGATCTAATGTTTAAATCACTATAATCTAATTAAACTTCCATTTATAGGCTTTAAAAAAAGATAATTAAAAAATGCCTTGACTATTATCGAGTACTCAGCCTCAATAAAAGTCTTTTTTAATTCAATTTAATTCACTTCAATTGACATTTGTTACTGATCAAAATTATTTCTAGGTTACCGCTTATTTTTAAATGTTATCAATTAAAATATTATATTTTTATTATACTTTTTAAAAATAAACAGTTTCCAGCACGTTTTTGAACGATTAAATACTTGCTATCAGCAATTGGCCTCTGAGATCTGGCAAATAACCTTCTCTATGCAGGGCTTTTTTATATTCGCGAATTAATCTGCACAATTTGTTAGTATAATCTATAAAGCTAATGCCAGTACCGCCTTTAAACAGTATTTTTTCTATTTTTTCCAGAAACTCGGAATAGCTAAATACCAGTTCCTGTTTAGTATGCAAATACAGGGCTGTAAAATTCCTGTGAATATACATACTTCTCTTAAGCAGTTCAACTTTAAGGTGATCCTCGGATAAATATGAGTTAAATTTTGCATATGTATAAAAATCCGCTATATTCTGATCCAGGGAATTAAGGATCGAATATAGGGCTTTATCGGTTTTTGGGAGACGAATATCCGGAAGATCGATATATTGACCATCAAAGGTTTCTTTCTCGTTTTCGTTTTGATCTGTAGGTTGATCGATAGGGGCTTCCTGTTTTATTTTATCACCTTAATAAGCGTTTTATGGTGGCTAAATTCTACTTCTCTTATACAGATTTTATTTTGGTGGCCTTGAATACAGCTAACTCAGAGATTAGCCGTATTAATCTGTTTGATATCATTGGTACACTAAAATCACTACTCTACTCTCCTCAGTGATAATTATGTACAACAGTTACAATGTATTTCTCCCATATATAAAATTTAGTCTTAATAATACTGTACAAATATAATTATTATTTTAATTATAGTTTCAAGCTTTTTAATTTTCATAATTTTGTAATTAAAATATTTACAAATATATTTATTTTATAAATATTTCAGGCATAAATTCCAGGATCTTGTATCCTGTATTCAAAGCTCTGAATATTATCTGATGTCTTATTTTTATTTCTCATCTTGATCCTTTATGAATTCATTTGGAGGGGTGGATGGTGTTTAGCTTCTAAAAAAGAAAAAAGAAGAAATCAAAAAAGAAGTTAAGCTAACTGAATTCTAATAATTTTAGTAGCTTGAAGTATGCAGTGTGATGATCTGTTAAGAGCTATGTAACTAATATTATAAAATAAAATAATATAAAATAAAATGTGCAATTTTCAGGTTTTTTTCGAAATATATTTTTATTATGTAATTCTCAATAAAATGAATTAGAGTCGGAATTAAAGTCTTTCATTAATATTATATTTTTAGCGAAAAAGCAAATAATAAACTGAACAAGGGGAAATAAAAGAGGTAAAAAATGGAAAATGTAACGATCACCTGGCTTGGACACGCTGCTTTTTTATTTGAAGGAGAAAGGAAAATCCTGATGGATCCTTTTATTTCAGGAAATCCGAAAGCTCCCTGCAAACCTGAAGATTTAAATCCTGACATTATTGCTGTTACTCACGGACACCGGGACCATTTAGGAGATACCCTTGAAATTGGGAAACGCACTGGTTGTCGGATAATCTCGATCCATGAAGTCGCCAATTACATTAAATCAAAAGGAGTTTTTGCAGAAGGTATGAACAAAGGAGGCACAATGGATGTGGAAGGTATAAGTTTAACTATGACTCAGGCCCTTCACTCGTCATCGATCGAAGATTCGGGCTTTGGATTTGATGGAGGGTCCCCTGCCGGTTTTGTAATTGGAATCGAAGGCCGGTCTTTATATCATGCAGGAGATACTGGAGTTTTTGGAGATATGCAGCTTATTGGAGAACTCTATGAGCCCGAGATAGCTTTTTTGCCTATCGGAAGCAGGTTTACTATGGGAATAAAGGAAGCTATAAAAGCCGTAGAACTCCTCGAACCCGAATTTGTCGTGCCCATGCATTATAACACTTTTGAAGTCATTAAACAGGATCCTCTTGTCTTCAAACAGGCTGTAGAAGCAAAAACCAGAACAAAAGTCATTATTATGGAACCAGGGCAGTCAATTAAAATTTAAGTTAAAAGGACCAGGAAAACTCAGGAGCGGCTTTTTTCAATGATTAAGCCTGACCGCTAATATCTGGAATTTACTAATATCGTCTAATGGATTTTAAATTTATTCAACGATTTTTTTTTTGCTGTACTAAAAATATTTTGTATAATTTCATAATTCATAGAACAAATCGTGCTTCACAGATTTTTAAGCCTGAAGTTAGCTATTCAAATACACCATATACGTATGGTTATTCTCAACCCAAAAATCAATCGAGCTATCAGGTTCTATTTTATATTCAAGAGAATTCCCTGTGTCAGTATCATAAACCTTGGGATTTATTCCGGAATTTACATTTACGTTTACAAGTGAACTGGCTCCATTGGTATGTGCAGTAAAAGTGAGGAAGTTTTCATTGTGTTCTATCCTATCAAAAAAGGCTTCGTATGTATTGCGATTTGCCTGCTCATATGCGTAAAAAGAGCCTATGGATACGCCTGTTGAATTATAATTGTCTACCCAGTTTTGGAATTTCGGTAGGCTGATTGAATACTTTATTGCAGGGTCAGGATCTAGCTGGTGGGAAAATACAGGATGTGTCATCCCTGCCCTTGAGGCGGGTTCCCACCATTCCCAGGTATCATCATCCAGATTTCCTATATCCTGTTCGGCATGAACTCCTGAGCCTCCATTCCTCCAGATCATCCCAAATTTTTCATAGGCATAAACTGCATGAGTTAAGTTATCACGATTTCTAAGGCAGCACCATGAGGTTGGTTTTTTGCCTATTTTTTCATAGATCTCCTGATATTCCCTGGCCATTAGACTATAAGCTTCCGCACATGAAAGACTGTTCAGTTCTTTTGAATAATGAATTCCGACATCCCAGGAATTATTGAGGGCAAGGTTACGTAGATATTCAAGATCAGTATTATTGTATAACTTAAGAGCATTTACATCGAACCATATCGTGCCCTGGTAACCTTTGTTATTCAAATAGGCAATACCTTTTTCTGTTGTATTTCTTGGATAAGGTCCATCAAGTCCAAAAGGAATCATTCTACTGTTTCCTATTGGAGTAATCAATTTTCTTTCTGCAGTCTGATTTATGCTGTATATGTCGACATCCAGAAACGTGCCTTCTCCGATAATCAAAGATGTGAATTTAATGTAGCCGTTTGAAAAATCTATGTAAGGAAGATTTTGTCTATCATTATTATAAAAAGGAGTAACTATAAATTCTCCACTTTTTACATAAATTGTATTTGTTTTATTGTACCCATCAAAATCTATTTTGAAATCGGATTTTTCTGAAGAATTTCCAACTGTAATTTTTTTATGCTTTAAACTCCCAGAAGAGTCCCTGTAATAGCTTCTTAATATTTTAGTTTGATTTATTTCGTGAATTATTAATTTTGAGCCCGGACTATCAAGTTCAACAAAACTGCCAGGATTGTCTGCATTCATATCCATGGAAATTTCGTATCTGCAATTAGTCATTGGAGTTAAATTACAAATATAAAGACAGCCGGCCTGCCTTGGGCCTTCAAGATAATGAATTACAGGAATACAGGTACAATTACAGAAACTGCATATTTCCAGAGCTTTCTTAAAATGGTCAACATATTCCTTTACCCCAAAACTGGAAAGATTATCTACTTCCGGGAGTAAACTGCAGGGAATTATAGGAGGAGTTCTTTTAACAGTATATTTCAGTTCTTCTGAAGTATTATTAAAGAAAACTTGAGAATCTGATTCTCCATATATTTCCAGATATATTTTATCGTATAATTTATTGCTTTGAAGCTTTCCAATAAAAACATTTTGAGGAAAATTATTAAGTTCAGAATAATTTTGTGAGAATAAAGTTATAGTGCCCTGGTTGAAATTTTCCCCTGTTTTTATTTCGTTTGCATTCTCTGATGCAGCCGTTATTCCAGTACACAGACTAAATATTATTATGGTGGACAAAAATATTTTTAAAAGCCTGGAACTTTTCATGAAATCACCAAAACAAATATACATTTGTCTGTAGCTTTCTTCCAGAACTTCTATATCTTTCTGCCGTTTTTTTCTGGGATTTCCTGGAATTTCCAGGACTGTGTCCTGTTATTAGAATACTTCCTGTGAATAAACAATTAACTAAATTTCGGAATTACAGCTTTAATTAAAGTTGTTAATTTAATTATTCTTTTACCGATTAGTGTGTTAAATAAAATTAGGCAAATTAAACTGCCAGCTCTTATTTTTGAATTTTTTTGCTTTTATCTGTTTAAAGTTTCGTTCCTCTTTGGCAATTTTTTACAAAGCAGAAAGAGAATTGTTTATTTATTGTTTACCTTTAACCTTTATTTTTAAATATTTAACTCCATATATTATTCAATAATTATATCTGCAGATTTATATAAAACAAATCATTAATATTATTCCTATATTTATTAATTATCCCCTAAATGACGCTTACCGTCATATTTTTTCACGCTTAAACCTCCTATTATATAGATGATCAGGTTAGAAAAATCTGATCAATTATTTTAATTAAATTGAAAATATAATAGCCTTAAAAACTTAATTCCTTATTGTTTACCTATATTATTATATAGGATTAATACGAAAGATTCGGCACAGACATGATTACAAATATAAAACAGATAAAGCAAATCCCGCTTGCATATGGGAATGCAGCAATTGAGCTTGGAATTCCTGAGAATAACCTCTCAAGCATTATCCTGCCTTCGGAGCCTCAGGAAAAGAAAGATGCGATCTCTCTGATAAAAGATGCGCTTGAAAATCCTATAAAAAGCAAGCGTCTCTCTGAGATTGTAAACCCAAACTGCAGAATCGTAATTATAGTAAATGACGTAACCAGACCTACTCCTACTGCAAAACTTCTTTCCCCTTTACTCGAAGAGTTATATCTTGGCGGGGCAAAAGACGAGAATATCACTATTGTCTTTGCCCTTGGGCTTCACAGGCAGCAGACTGAAGAAGAATGTATAAAGCTTGTTGGAAGAGAAATTTTTGACAGGATAAGATGCATTCAACACGACAGAGAAAAGTGTAGACATATAGGGGAAACCAGTTTTGGGACTCCTGTCGAGGTCTT
>JBNAKO010000067.1:0-3466 GCA_049706495.1 Methanosarcina sp.
CTGCGTTTGCAAATGGAACATTTAATGGAAATAATGTAACATCAAATATTGACGAAGAAACTGTGCTAGCTGAACAGAACCCTGCCCTTAGCATAAATAAGTCAGCCTCTCCAACAAGTTATAGTTCTGTAGGGCAGGTAATAACATACACGTATAATGTGACCAATTCTGGAAATGTAAATATTACAGGACCTATTACAGTTACGGATAACAAAACAGAAACCATAAATGTTCCTGAAGGAAATTTGATTCCAGGACAGAGTATTCTTGTAAATACCACTTATATAATAACTCAATTCGATATTGAATCAGGGTCAATAACAAATTCTGCTTTTGCAAATGGAACCTTTAATGGGAACAATGTAACTTCTGAACCTGATAATGAAACTGTGATAGCGGAGCAAAATCCAGCGCTTAGTATAAATAAGTCAGCATCTCCAACTAATTACTCCAATGTCGGACAGATTATCACCTATTCCTATAACGTAACAAATATTGGAAATGTCAATATTACAGGCCCAATAACTGTTACTGATGACAAAGTGGGAACGGTTCCGATAACAAGTGGAAACCTGACTCCAGGCCAGAGTGCTTTAGGAACTTTTAACTATACAGTTAATCAGGCGGATCTTGATAGAGGCTTTGTAACCAATGCCGCATTTGCAAAGGGTACTTTCGGCAACAACACAACAACATCAAATACAGATAATGAAACAATAACAGCAAATCAGAATCCAGCTCTCTTAATAAACAAAACAGCAGATCCGAAAACCTATGATTCTGTTGGAGACCTGATAACCTATACTTATAATGTAACCAATACAGGAAATGTAAACATTACAGGACCTATTACAGTTACAGATGACAAAGTGGGAACAGTTCCGATAACAAGTGGAAACCTGACTCCAGGACAAAGTATCCTGGTGAACAAAACTTATTCAATAACTCAGGCAGACATCGATTTCGGATTAATTAAGAATGCTGCATTTGCAACGGGGACTTTCGGCAACAACACAACAACATCAAACACAGATAATGAAACTGTAGTAGCTGAACAAAATCCCGCTCTGTTGATTAATAAGATAACGGATCCCACTACTTATTCTGCTGTTGGGGATATTATAACATACACATATAATGTCACTAACATTGGAAATGTAAATATCACTGGGCCAATACTGGTTACTGACAATAAAACAGAAACAATTCAGGCAACAGACGGGAATCTAACAGCGGGACAAAGTGTCCTGGCAAACGCTACTTATATAATAACCCAGGCAGATCTGGACAGAGGCTTAGTAACTAATGAAGCATATGCGAACGGGACGTTCAATGGAAATGTTGTAACATCGAATACAGATGATGAAACAATAACCGCAAATCAGAGGCCTGAATTAACAATAGATAAATCAGCTTTTCCAGAAAACTATTCCGCTGTTGGACAGGTTATTACCTATAGGTACAATGTAACCAATACTGGAAATGTAATAATTGCAGGCCCCATAACAGTTACAGATAACAAAACAGGAACAATAATTTTAAATGCAGGAAACCTTGTTCCAGGACAAACTGTGACAGGAACAGCTAATTATACAATTACTCAGGCTGACCTTGATCGGGGTTTTATAACAAATTCAGCATTTGCAAATGGAACATTTAATGGAAATAATATAACTTCCGAGCCTGATAACGAAACAGTAATTGCCAAACAAAATCCGGCTTTGAGCATAGAAAAATCAGCTTCTCCTAAAAATTACTCTGCTGTTGGGCAGGTAATTAAGTACACTTATAACGTAACCAATACAGGAAACGTAAACATTACAGGCCCGATAACTGTTACAGATGATAGAGTAGGAACGGTTCCAGTAACGAATGGAAACCTGACTCCAGGTCAGAGTGTTTCAGGAACTGCTAACTACACAATTACTCAGGCTGACCTTGATTGGGGATCTGTAACTAACTCTGCTTTTGCAACAGGCACTTTCGACAACAACACAACAACATCAAATACAGATAACGAAACCGTAGTGGGCGACCAAATTCCTGAGCTTAGTATAAATAAGTCAGCATCTCCAACAAATTACAGTTCCGTTGGGCAGGTAATCACATATGCCTATAATGTAACCAATACAGGAAATGTGAACATAACAGCGCCTGTCAGAGTTACAGACAATAAAACAGGAACTATAATTGTGACTGAAGGAAACCTTATACCTGGCCAGAGTGCGCTTACAAATTCAACTTACATAATAACTCAAGCCGATCTGGATAAAGGTTTTGTAACAAACTCTGCTTTTGCAACTGGCATATTCAAGAATGAAATAGTTCTTTCAAATACAGATAATGAAACAGTAACAGCAATTCAAAATGGGTCATATGAGATTGTTAAGATTGTTACAGATGTTTCAGGAAATGGCCCGTTTGCAAACGTAACAAAGGCAGGCGATGTAATAACCTACCAGATTAATGTCACAAATAATGGAAATATTAATCCGACAAATGTAACCGTTACTGATACTCTCCTTGGAAATCTTACAAATCCTGTCGAGTCTATAAATATAGATGGAGTTTTAGAAGTCGGAGAAACCTGGACTTATACAGGAACATATACCGTCACACAGGCAGATATAGAAAGTAATGGTGAAGGGACAGGATTCATTAAAAACACAGCTACTGTTGACTGTGACCAGCTTGAGCCAAAATCTGACAGCGAAGCTGTACCAATAGACAGAAAACCCGATTACATTATTGATAAAATCGTTATAGATGTTGCTGGAAAAGGGCCATTTGGGAATGTAACAAAGCCAAAGGACGTAATAACCTATCAGATTAATGTTACAAATACAGGAAACATCAATCTGACAAATGTAACCTTGAATGACTCTTTAATTACTGTTTCAGGCCCCACAGAATCTGTGAATGTAGATGGGATCTTAGAAGTCGGGGAGACCTGGACTTATACAGGAACATACACTGTTACTGTTAGGGATATATACACTAATGGCGGAGGAGACGGATTTATTGAAAACACAGCGACAGTAGACTGTGACCAGTTAGATCCAGAATCGGATTCTGCAAAGGTGCCTATAAAAAAGAAGACAGGAGAAGAAGAGCCTTCCTGCATAATCGATAAAACAGTTATTGATGTAGCTGGAAAAGGTTCCTCAGGAACTGTAACTGTTGCTGGAGATATAATTACTTACGAAATTGCAGTGATAAATGACGGGAATATAAACCTGACAAATGTAACAGTTTCAGATACAATAATTGAAAATTTAAAAGGGCCAGAAGAATCCATAAACCAAAATGGAATTTTAGAAGTAGACGAGATCTGGACTTACACTGGAAATTACACAGTAACCCAGGATGATATAGACAATAACGGAAATGTAAATGGAATAGGAATCGAGTTTGGAAATGGATACATTGAAAACACTGCAACCGTTTTCTGCGATCAAACAGAGCC
>JBNAKO010000068.1:0-9916 GCA_049706495.1 Methanosarcina sp.
GTAAAAAATCATTGTTTAGCTCAATCCATTTCAGATGCAGGATGGTCAAGCTTCATAACAAAGTTAGAATATAAAGCTGAATGGTTAGGAAAAACAATTCTAAGGATCGGAAAATTTGAGCCTTCTTCAAAGATATGTAACATTTGCGGTTATCATAATTCATCTCTGACCTTGAAAGATAGGGAATGGGTATGTCCTGATTGCAAAACAAAGCATGATAGAGACATAAACGCTGCAATAAATATCAAAAAATTCTCTCTTCAAGATCAAAATCTTATAGCTATATAATTTGATTTGACACCGTAGGAACTACGGGGATGGGCTTGTGGACTTGTGAACAGAAGTTCGAGGGATGAAGCAAGAAGCTCAGTCCTCGCTTTCATTAGAAAGCAGGGCGGGGTAGTTCACATCTTACTCTTCACATTTACAAGGAACGATGAGAATATTTTCTTGAATGTAGGGTCATCACGCAGGGTTATTCCATAGTATATTGGTGTTATAATAAAGGCTGTTAACAGAATCACATAGAAGTTAGCAGAGAAGATTTCCAACAAAATTAAAGGAATTGAAACAATTAATCCCGTCATAGTGTATTTAATCAGGATTTCTACACTTTCCTTTTTATTGATTCCTACAAGATTAAGTAAATACGCATTGTTCCAGAGCCAGAATATAACCCCTGTAAAACTGAAGAGGGTAAGACTAAATTCCGGACTTCCTCCGTAAGTTCCTCCTATAGCCAGTGCGGCAACCCTTGAGATTAAAAGAATTATACTGAAAGTCAGCCAGACCCCCTGTTTTTCGAATATGCTGTAGAGGGTTGAAATCGGAGAAGAGATAAAGACAAGGAAAATCCAGGGTACCAGGATTTTCACATATGTCCCTGAAACACTCCAGCTTGCTCCAAAAGCGAAAGTGAATATTTCTTCTCCTAAAATTATCAGGAGGATCATCGGGAAAATCCCTATTGAAATCAGTTTCTTGTAAACTTCCTCAACGATGATTTTCATATCCCCGTTGCTATTTCCGTTTTTTACCTCACTGATTTTCTGGAAAAAAACCTGGCCTATAGCTGTGCCGATAATCCCCATAGGCATATTTACGACCTGGTTTGCAAGGGAAAAATATCCTACAACACTTGTTCCGTAATAATATGCAAGTATAAAAGTAGGAACCTGAGGAGAAATTGTATTTGCAAGAGTAGACCAGGAACTAAATAAAGGAAAATTTTTATATTTAACAGCCATCTCTTTCATTTTTTTAATTGAGACCTTTTTGAAAACTGCTAGATCCTGCTTAGCTCCTTTAAGCATCAGAAGATCTGCAATTCCATATCCTGCAGTATAGCCTGCAATCAGGCCAAAAGGAGAGATGCTCCATATAGAGATAGCTAACTGAAATATTTTAGTTGATAATGTATTTGAAATTCGAGATGCAGCTATGACTCCAAAGCGAACCTTTCTTGAAAGCCAGTAGTTTTGTACGAAAAAGAGGCCATTCAAAAATATAACAGCTGGTAGATAAATTAGATATTCTGACATCCCCTGGGCATTAAGAAGTTGCTCAATCTTATCTGGGATGAGTATTACAGGTATTAATGTTAGCAAGGATATAAAAGTTACAAGTATGACACAGAGAGAAACGACATTTGCAGAATCTTCCTCGCTTTTTGGCAACATGATAGCGAACTGATAAGAAAATGTAGAAAATATAACTAATATTCCTGAAACAGATATGAAAAGTTGAGAAATCCCAAAATCATCAGGGCTATAAATTCTAGTAATTATAGGAACGAGCAGTATGCTAAGAATCTGTGACGTGACACTGCCTGATACAAGTTTTAATACATTCGTTATAAAGTTAGACATGTTATTTTCCACTTCAAAAATATAAATCCAAAGTATGTCTGGGGCTTTCTTATCTTTTAGAATTAAATGTTACATTTAAAAATTGAATTATCTGATACTAATTGGACTTCTTTCTTCCTTTTTGTATCCGATTACTTCTTTATTGTTATATACTAAAGCATAATCTTCTGTTTCAAATCTTTTAAAGAATTCTTTTGGAATTGTCTGAATAGTATTTACCCCATAAATCTCAGGGTCATTAATAGAGACAGGCTCTTTGAGAGTTGATTTCCTCAGCAAAACCATTGTAGTCCCATTAATCTGTCCGGTCTTTATATGTTCAATATTGAAATATGTTGCGTTGCTATTATCATATCTGGGATCACTATAAAAAAGGCAACTATCATAAGGCGAGTCCATTAGAATTTCTCCGGGATATTTTCCAGATATGGTTTTGATCGCCTGAATTTCAATTTCTTTGAACTGATTCCTTACAGTTGTCTCCTTTCCTACAAGCGGGTTATCTTTATTTATTCCTGGAGTTGTGACCATAACAAATGAAAAGAGAAGAATTATTATAAAAATTGCTGGTATTTTGAGCCTCCTTGAATTGAAAAGGCTTACAAGTTTTAGCATATATGTAGCAGCTACAAGCACCAGAAATACAGATATTAATGGAAACCATCTGCTCGTCAGAAAATTCCTCATTCCCAGTAAGGGAATTCCATAAGCGAAACTATACAGGATTACAACTACTAACGCAATAGAAAATTTATTGATTTTTTTGGCATCTTCACGGGAGAACCAGGCTAATACTCCTCCTATTGCGAAAAAAGGCAGAGCAAGATAACTTATATGAAGTAAGAGTGTTCCAAGTGCTTCCTGATTGCTGGCTGAGCCTACAATTAATACATCTCCGGAATATCTAGTTCCTAACTGAAGTGTCTCCATAAGGGGTCCAAGTACCATTTCAAAAAAAGAGGTATCCGGATCAACATACGTAAACATCCAATAAGTTTGCAGACAGACTACAAAAAACAAAATGTAATTAAAAGTTGAATTCTCAATAGACGACTCTCTGTATAAATATTTATGAAGGAATTTTCCTGAATATATTGTAAACAGGGCAAGGAATACAACAAATGTAGTCAACTGATGAGTCAGAACCATTAAGACAGTAGCCAGGAGGATAAACCCTGTGTATCTGAGTTCTTTTTTATCGCTAAAGATTGTGTATACAATAAATATAAAATAGCAGAGAACCAGCGAACCGGGTGTTATGTTTGCAATACCTGAAACGATATTCTGATTATTTAAATTTATCAGGAGAACTGCAAGCAGGCCCATTTGAGGCCCTTCAAGTTTTTTTCCTATTAAATAAATGGCTGTAGTCATTAAAATATCAGTAAGCCCTATGGAGTAGAATATTGCATCTTTAAGTTCTACTTTTCCCATAATCTGAGTAACTGAAATAAAAATATGGGCAAGTGGGTAATAGAAATATTTTCCGCTTATTTCAATTGGAGCTATGAATCCTGTGTTGGTTATTGTTCTTGCCATACTGGCATGAAAGTAAGCATCATAACCCATAAGGCTTGGGAAGTTATAGAAAATTCCAGCCCTTATAAGGATTGAAAGCAGGAATATTTGCAATAATATAGAGGTTACGTTATCTCCTTTTCTAACATAAAGAATCTGGCTGGCTATAAGTCCTGCAAGGGTACATACGAGTACAAAGTAGGATATAGGTCTATAGTGTAGATTCGAGCTGTAAATAAGTATGGATATAAGAAAAATAATGTAAAACGAGACATTCAAAACATTCTTAAGCCTTTGCTTTTCTGGAGATATTGCAGCTTCACTTTTAAATTTTTTCTTGAAAACAATATAAATCAGGCAGGATAATAAGATTGCAATTCCAATATCTTTCTGATTTAAATTTACTAAGTAATATAATGAGACAATAAAAATTCCTGCATTTAATCCTATAATGCCAAGAATTACATCTAAATTTTGTATGTATTTCTCTGCATGTTTTCTTACAGCTTCCATATAACCCCACAATGTAATAACTTTTTATAATTAGCTCTTTCAATGATAAAATATTTTTCGCCTGTAATTTAGATTGTCTACATTTTAAAATTAATATCTTTATTAACATTTTAATTCGCATTTTGCAGTATAACTCAGATCTCCATATCTCTCTTTCCACCAATTGTAAATCTGATCTCCAGATGTCATCCATGCGCCTCTTTGAGCAGAAAATTGCAGGATTTTTTTGTAGAATTCAAGATAATCTCCCTGCATGTATGTGTTATGCCAGAGAATGGTAAGTATGCCTTTATGCTGCTCAACTGTTAGGATAAGCTTTTCCACAACTCTCCAGGCTTGCTGAAAATCGAGGTGCATATGATTGAAAAGCGTTGTGTCCATTACACATAAGGGGATTTCAAGAATATTGATTTCCTTTCCTGTGTTAAGGTTGTAAGGGATAAATGGGTGGCACATCCCGTTTCTAAAGCCTGCGCAATCATGGTAGCCAAAGGTAGAATCATATTTAAAGCCAGCTTCTGCAAGTAATTCCCAGGTATCCGGGGTTTTGAATCTCAGGTAATGATTCCTGTAGCCCATAACCTTTTTCTTGAGCACTTTTTCTAATTTTTGTTTTTTATTTTTGATTTCTGCAGGGTTATTATAAGCTTCATGCCCTCCATGCAGGCCTACTTCCCATCCTTCTTCGGAGATTCTATTAAGTTCTTCTTCAAGCTCCTCGATACTGAATGAAAAATCTTCATTTTTTGGATCTAATGTCAGAAAATAAAAGGAGGATTTTGCTCCGTATTGCTCTTCCAGTTTCATAATTTGCCTGAAATTCCATAAAGGGCTCCATGTTTTATTTATTGCTGAAAATGGAAGTATAGAAGCTTCGGCAAAATGTCCTTTTTTAAGGGCTTTTACTGTCCTGGCTGCAGTATTCAATACACTGTTGCATACAAAATCTATATCGTGAGTTAAGCATAAGGCGAATTTTTTCCCTTCAGGATATTCGGGATTCAGTCCATTTTTGATTAAAAAGTCTGAAACTCTGGGCTCAAAAATATCTCTTTGATTACTAAAAAAATAAGGAAATCTCCCGTATTTGTCTAGAGATATCGGGTTGTATTCCTCTTTTTTTGTAAACAGCTCCCAGAGCACCTGGTCCTGCTCAATCTTGTTAAACACCATATCCCCCTTATCTTTATGTTTTAAACCTTTAACTTTATTAAATATTTGGTCTTTCTCTATCCTTTAATTTTTTGCTTGAACAGGAATGCAGATAATAATAACATGTGAATTGTCAAAAATTTCCAGTTTTATTTTCTTTTAGAGAAATATCTGGAACGGAACAAATTTCAAATATACAGTCGGTCATAAAAATTAGTTTATTAGCGGCCTCATATTCTAACTTTCTTAACTTTAATCTTATCCATACTTACTTAATAACTTTTTACTTATTTATCTTTAATTTTTTCCAGATTTTCTATACTTATGTAATTTTCTATCCTAAGTAAATTAAGAGTTATTTTTATAAAGAAAGCCTATTTTATTAATTTTGTTTAAACAGGAAATTTAAATTCACATATACATCTTTACTTAAAATCTGCTTACTGATAGCCTATTTTTAAAATATATCGGGTTATCTTTTCCTATTTCAAGAACTCCCCTTTATGTATGCTTAATTATTTAGCTTAAGCCTAATTCATTTAAGAAAGGTTTTATTAAAGAAATTTTTATCTTCTTCTCAGTCTTAATATTTTTGTAGAAATATCTAAATCGTGTGTTAACTTTATATATTTCTTAGTCTAATAATTTTTTGTATGATAGCCTTTAATATTTTTGCATTTATACACATACTGGGGGTTATAGCAATGCATATGCATACGGGGGTGAATTGGGTTTGTCTTCAGCCCTTGGACTTAGTCTTAATTCTCTAATTTCTGATCCCATTAACATAGTTTCCTCGCCATCTCAGCTCACAGATAGGTTTTTGAGGCATGAATTTACGGTTTTGATCCCTGCTCAAAATGAAGAAGCTTCCATCGGAAGCAAAGTTTTACTTGCGGCAAGTTATGCTGACCGTGTACTTGTGCTTGACCAGGGATCTACAGATAGAACTATGGAAGTGGCTGCCCTGGGGGGAGCACGGGTCGTGCCCCTTGCAGGAGGAGAAGAAGGCTTGCTCAGGCTACTATACAAGGCATCCCTAGATTCAGAGCTTGTAGTTATTATCTATCCGGAATGTATGCAGGATATAGATTTGCTTTCTCACGTGCTTGAACCTTTAAGGCAGGGTTTTGATCTGTCTGTAGGTTCCTGGCCCTGTCGTGTATCCTGCGAGCAAGAAACAGTTATGCTTCTAAATGGAAAAAATACCTATAAGGAAAAAATAGGCTTCCTTGCCGCAACTGCAGATTCTCTGCAGAAAATGGGTGCAGGCAAAGAACATTTATCTTTAAAATCTTTACTTTCTGCGGCAAAGACTGAAAAATTAAAAATAAACTACCTTAGCTTTGATGTAGATCCCATATTCAGGAAGCTTGAAAGTACACGTATAGGAGTTGTCGTACCCGCTTATAACGAAGAGCTGTTGATTACTGAAACTCTTAGGGGAATCCCTGAATACGTAGACAGGGTTTATGTAATTGATGATGGAAGTACGGACCGCACAGGTGAAATTGTAAAGAAATTCGGAGATCCAAGAGTAGTATACCTTCGGCATGAAGTTAATAAGGGAGTAGGAGCAGGAATTATTGATGGGTATAAACTTGCCCTCAAAGATGAAATGGACGTAGTTGCCGTCATGGCTGGAGACAACCAGATGGACCCAGTCCAGCTCCCAAGGCTGCTTTTCCCTATCATTGAGGGAAGGGTTGATTATACAAAAGGCAACAGATTGCTCACCGATGACTTTATGACCGGAATGAGCAAATGGAGATCTTTTGGAAATCTTCTACTCAGCTTTATTACAAAAATAGGCAGCGGTTACTGGCAGGTTATGGACCCTCAAAATGGATATACAGCTATTTCCAGGCAGGCCTTGGAAGTCATTGATTTAGATTCGGTATATCCTTATTATGGTTATTGTAATGATCTGCTAATCAAGCTTAATGCCTTTGGAATGAGGGTAATGGACGTTGTAATGCCTGCACGTTACGGCAAAGAAAAATCCAAGATTAGATACGGCAAATTCATCCGTAAAGTCGCTCCCATGATTTTCAGAGGTTTTCTGTGGAGGCTAAGAGTTAAATATACCGTACTGGATTTCCATCCTCTGGTCTTATTCTACTTCCTTGGGATGGTAGCTCTTCCGGCGGGCGTGCTTTTAGGCTTATGGGGGTTCCTACAGGTTTTACTGCAAAATCCTCTTCCTTCGTATTATCCGTTATTAGGTTTCCTTGTAATTGGTGCCGGATTGCAAATGCTTCTATTCGGAATGCTCTTTGATATGCAGGTTGAGAAAAAGAAGAATGAAAGGGTAGGAATTGCTCGTTAAAATCCGGAAAATTTCTTCCGGATTTTTTAACCAATTTCCTGACTTTTTCAGCAATTTTTATTTTCAAATTAAATCTCTTTTTACTTTGAATTTTTTCTTTTAACTCGAATTCTTTTCTTCCCTTTTCCTTTTTAACCAGTATATCCCGAAAATACCTATTATTGCTATCCCCAGGATTTCGGTTATAAATGTTTGAGAAAGCTCCGGCCTGAAAGATTTTTCCAGCATTATTAAGAGGTACTCAATTCCAGTATAATCTGCAGAATCTTTAGGAAAACTTAATCCCAATAAAGGCCAGAAAAATGTTTTAGGCTGTGCCCAGATCTGGTCTTCTACAAGGTGGAAAAATGAACCTATAGAGAGGGAAAGCCATCTATTATCTTTCCTTTTTTGGTAAAAGTATAAACCAATCAGGAAAATAATAATAGAAACTAATAGAGTATGCCCTATCATTCTCCCATTTTCAAAAGTGGAGGCAAGGATTATTCTCCCTATAGGTTTATCTATCAAATCAGGCAGTATGGCTCCGATTGCTAAATATTTTAAATTTATAGCAGACTTAAGTTGAGGTATTAAGAACCGAAGCCCTAAGAATATCCCCAGGGTAATACCCAGATGACCAAAAAGAAGCATTAAAAATAAAATGTTTTTTATTTATATGTAAATATTGCTTGTTTATTATTTATATTTTTTAATATTGGATTAGGTTTCACATGTATTCTATAATTAGTTTAGGTTGCCTATCCTTTTCTTTCCAATCGGAACTATAAAATGCAATATAATTTTCATCTTCCTGCCTGGCTTTTATAAGAAAACCCGTATTCTCATACTTCCCATTAACATATTCCTGGACAAGCTCAGTTACATTAAACTCGTAATATCTATTATCAGGTAACTGATAATTGTTTATGGTTATTGTAGCATAAGGAGTACTTCCCCCTAAAACCCCATTTTTATCATACCAGTCTCCTCCAGAATTATTCCAGGGAATTCCAGCTTCCTTCTCGTTCCATGTAACATGCTCTTCACACCATTTTACCGGTCTATAAACCTCTAATATGGTGTTTTTAGCCCTTATCTCCTCAGGATAATACCAGAATAGAGAAAAGTTTGCTTTTTTAATCTGATCGGTCTTATTGAACTCATTTAATTTAAAAAGTATAAGACCTCTGTAAATGCCTCCATCTTCTCTTTCCCCGATATCTATGTATTCGCTTTCTCGGAATGTTGTATTTGAACTTTCTGTTCTTAGTCTGTTATCTGAGACAACAGGCGGGAGAAATGTCTTATATTTTTCCTCTTCTGCAGAACTCACATATAAGCTTGACAGGAATTCTTTTACAGATTCCATTAAGCTTGAGAAAGCATCTTTAAGCCTTGATATAAAGCCTTCTTTATCTGCCTGGAATCCTCTATCCTCTATTTCATAAGGTCTCTCTGGCCCTGCAGATATTGCTTCAATCCATGGGAAATCCTTTCTTAAGGATTCATTTTCATTTACATCGTCTAAGAATTCAGGGTCAGCCTCAACATCTGATAAAGAACTTGCATACAAATAATTTCCTCCAGCATTATTTGAGAGGCAGTTATTTTTCAGAAGAAACGAGTGAGTTGTCCTTAATTCATTATTTATTGCATATCCTTCTCCAGCCGCAGGGCTGGACTGGGTATTAATTATCATATTATTCCGAACAATTGTCTGATACCCCGAATCAGGAGCTAAAAATTCGCTATCGACCTGTTTATGTGCGACAGCAGCACCATAGCACCCATCAAACAAATTGTCTTCTATTAGCGTATTCTGAAAGCCATTTACAACTATTCCCCCTGCCCAGCTGCTTCCAGGATCTATACCTGTCTCATAAAACTTATTATGGTGGATATGGATATCTTTTGCAGAGTCTGTGGAATATTTTGATCCATAACCGGTAATCCATATACCTGCGGCATTGGTCTGATATAATAGATTATTGGAAATCTCAATATCATTCATTACAGTTTTTGGGCCTGTTTTTTGGACTTCAATTCCTGCTCCCCCTTCTCCCTTTGAGTCAATGATATTGTTTTGGAATTTTACATGGTTTGTATTATATATCCTCAGCCCACTATTTGTTCTGCAGGTTATTTTATTGTTCCAGGCTTTAACATCTGAAGAATAAATCGCATAGAGAGCGTCATGTCCCAATTTATATACAGTATTATTATAGAATTGAATGTTTGAGCATTTTGTAATTTTTAATCCATCTCCATGGCTATCGTGCATATACAGATCATGGATTTTTATGTTTTCCGAATTTAAAAATTGGATCAAATTATAATATCCTTTACCCCTGCTTTTGTCTCTATTTGCTTCATGATTCCCATCAATCTCAAGACCTTTTATAGTAATATTACTGTTTCCAGAACTGTTTAATTGGGTAATAAGAGGTTTCTCAATTTGCCAACTAGCTTTATCTTTGAGCTTTATTACAGCTTCTGGATCTCCTTGCAGGACAGTATTACTCCCAATAAGTACTGTATCCGAGATTACGTATGT
>JBNAKO010000069.1:0-23437 GCA_049706495.1 Methanosarcina sp.
ATTGATGTTTCTTTTGCTTCAGCGGTAAGAATCCCTTTTCTTGCAGCCTTTACAAAAGAGATGTTTACATTTATAGCAACTGCAACATTCCCATGTGCATTTGAGGCTGCAGCAAAAGCAAAATCCGCAAGTGTGAAGATTGCACCTCCCTGCACAGTTCTCAAAGCATTAAGATGCTTATCTTCAATTCTCATGCTGGCTTTTGCATATCCCGGAGATACTTCGAGAAGCTCTATTCCTGCATTTGCAGCAAAATTATCTTTTTTAAAAAGCCGTTTGATTTCTTCCATAAAATAACTCCAGCTTTATCAATAGAACAATGGTTCACTCTTCTTATTTAGTTAAATCTTTTCCTTAGAAGTGCTCAGAACTTTGACCTTAGCTAAATTTAAAGCTCAATAAGATCTACTTGAATTAAAAAATTCTACTTAAATTAAAAAGGATGTAAATCTGGATAAAAAATAAGTTCTTTTTCTTTTAAGGCTCTATAAAATTACTTAAGTATCAAAATTTAGCTTTAACCTGGGAAAAAAGAGTTAAAATTTTGTAAATAGAAGGTTTTAGTTTAAAATAAAAAAGAACCTGATAGCTCTAAATAGCTTTCAGGCTCATATTTTTTATTTGATTTTTTATTGTTCCATATCCAGACCTTTAGCCACACCTGCAGCTAGATTTTTGTCTGCTTTGCGCAGATTTTCGATTACCTGCTGCTGGATTTCAGGCTTCGTAACATGACTGAGATCAAACACAAGGTTGGATATAAGGTGCTCTTTTTCAGTCTCGTTCATGGCCCGATATCTCTCTCCTGCCTGAGTGAAGTCATTGGTTTTATTTATCTTCTCCCTGGTCATGTTTCCTTCAAGGTAAGGAGTATATGGTGTTCCTTCTTCATCGGCTGGTGCAACGCCTCCCTGGCTGTTTGGATGGTAGTTAACAGTGCCGTTGAATACCTGCATTTGCATAGGCCCGTCACGCTGGTTATTGGCTACTCCTGACAGAGGCTTATTGGTAGGTAACTCATTGAAATTAGCTCCTAAACGATAGCGTTGTGTGTCAGTATAGGAGAATGTTCTGCCCTGAAGCATTTTATCTGCAGAGAACTCGATACCCGGAACAAGGTTAGCAGGACAGAAGGCTGATTCTTCTACCTGAGTAAAGAAATTATCCGGGTTACGGTCAAGCACCATCTTGCCCACTGGTATCAGAGGGAACTTGTCTTCTGGCCAGGTTTTGGTATCATCCAGAGGATCAAAGGTCTGGTCCATTTCTTCGGAAATATTCATCATTTGAACATAGAGTTCATACTCTGGGTAATCTCCGCTGTCAATGGCATTCCAAAGATCGCTGGTGAGATAATCAGGGTCTTCCCCAGCTATCTTGGTAGCATTTAAACGATCAAAATTATGCACTCCAAGTTTCGGTTTCCAGTGATATTTGATATATACAGGTTGGCCTTCTTCGTTCACCCATACATACGTGTTTACTCCGAAACCTTCCATCATCCGGTAGCTAGCAGGAGTCCCTCTATCCGAGAAAACCCAGGTAAGCATATGAGTTGACTCTGGAGTAAGAGATATGAAATCCCAGAAGTTATTGTGTCCCGAAGATGCAGATGGGGTGTTATTATGAGGCTCAGGCTTCAGGGCATGAATGAAATCCGGGAACTTTATAGCATCTCTAATAAAGAAGACAGGTATATCGTTACCTACAATATCATAGTTTCCTTCTTGAGTATAGAACTTAACCGCAAATCCCCTGACATCCCTTACTGTGTCCGCAGAGCCCTTACTTCCTGCCACTGTTGAGAACCGCACAAAAACAGGAGTTTTATTCTCTGGATTCTGCAGGAATTTAGCTTTAGTATAATCCTCCATAGGTTCATAAACCTGGAAATACCCGAAAGCTCCTGCACCTTTTGCGTGCACTACACGCTCAGGAATTCGTTCCCTATCGAAGTGAGACATTTTGTCAACAAAATGAACGTCCTGTAAAAGTGTCTGTCCTCGTGGCCCTACTGTTTGAGAATTATTGTCATCATAAACAGGATAGCCCTGACTAGTAGTCATATTGCCCGTGGTATTTAAAACCCCGGTTCCCATGTTATTGTCTGTACCTCCAATCCCGTTTTTTTCTGATGACCCAGCAGATAAACCTGTTAAAAGGACTGCTGTAGCCAAAAAAATTATAAAAATATTTCTTAAATTCTTAAAAGATATGTTCATTAAACTCCCCCTTTTTATAGTTAATATGAGTATTAAATAAGTCATTAAATAATTTTTGAAATTATATTTCTGATTTATGTTAACTGCAATTCCTTCTAAGCATAATTATTTTTTACAACTACTGGTAATTTTTGCCTATAAGCTTAAATATTTGAATTTTTCACTAGATAAAGAATTAGACGTAATGTTATTTTTTAAGACTTTATTCCTAAAATTATACTCAGACTTAGTAGAAGCTGATGCATTAGTGTATAAAGTATAGAACGAAAATTAAGCAGTTAACTAAACTAACCTAAACTAAACTGGCTATCAACCAATTAATAAAATGAAAATTAAATATTTATACAGTTATTACTTTTTTACTCTTTCAAAAAGAGGTAGTTCATCAATAATGGGTTAATATTTTCCCCGATGCGTTATATTATCGTATCCACAGACTCCTTTTAAATATATACGAATTTTAATTTTCTGTAAACAGATAGATTTAAAAAGCAAATGCAGATGGACAATACTATGTTTTAAGTTGAATATTAACCAGATAATGAGAAACGACCAAATACAAAAACAAATTAAAAATTATGTGAAAACTGGTTTTAGTGTAGGATGTATTTCTAAATTATTTAGCAAACCCGCAAAATCCTAATAGATAGCGCCTTTAGTTTACATCTATCAATCTGAAAAGAGGATTTAAATTGGGGACGAAATATTAGAAACTGTTATTTTCAATATAATACGAGAACCCAAAGATTCATTCGACTTTGTTCGGATAGATACAAACCGCGGAAGAATTGATTGCCATTATTATATTGCAAAAGGAGCAGATAAAGCCGTAGTTATGGTCGGAGGAATAGGCGGAGGGTTTGATACCCCTGCAAATAAGCTGTATCCTCGTTTATGTTCGGATTTAAAAGAAATCGGGATAAGTTCGTTAAGGGTAAAATTCAGATGTCCTACGGATTTGGCCGAAGCTATAGTCGACGTTCTTATAGGGATCGAATTTTTAAAATCAGAAAATCTCAGGGATTTTGCACTAATAGGCCACTCTTTTGGAGGAGTTATTGTTGTCCAGGCAGCATTTAATGAGAAAAATGTAAAGACTATAGTTCTGCTTGCCACTCAAAGTTATGGAGTCAGTCCGATTTCCCTTCTCTCTGAAGGTACCTCTGTCCTCCTTATTCATGGGGAGGCAGATAAGACGTTGCCTGCAGGCAGCTCGATATATGCATATAATCTGGCACATGAACCCAGGGAAATCAAGATTTATAGAGGTGCAGGACACGGTTTAGACGAAGTCTCTGATAAAGTTTATACAAAAGTAAAAAGCTGGATTAAAGAAAATTTAGAATAATAATTTATATGAATAAGCTCAGGATTTCACATTTATTTCTGAATAAATATATGTTAAGTCTTTAAAACATTTAAAAAAGATTAACTTCTTAAATGCCGCCTGCTTCTGGAAACTCGACTAGTTTTTATAGTTAATATAGATTAAGTATTTATAAATCTACCTTTTATTATTAAATTGGTTTGTATTAAATTGTTTTTTATTTAATCAAAGGAACATAAATTCCCGGCCTACCAGGAAATTTCCCGGGGTCGGACTTCGTATACGGGGGGTAGAGAATGAATAAAAAGTTAATAGTTTACCTGCTAGTTGTTTGCTTGACGTTTTCATTTGGGATTGCACAAGCCCAGAATGGGGGAGATAATGCATCTCAAAACATGTCTCAAAACATGTCCCAGCAGGGAAATGCAGGCATGACAGGAAATATGAGTACAACAGGAAACGTAAGTACACTTGCAAATAAAACCTTAAATGTCAGCCAGCAAGAGGGAGGAGATGTTAAATGGATCCTTCCGGGTCCGAGAAGATTGGATCCGCAGATTTTCGGAACTCCTGACATGCCTCTTGGATTTGAACCTGAGATTGGAGTGCCTGTTGAAAACAGGACTGTGAACGGTAATATGTTTAACATGACAACAATGCCAACACCGTTCTCTGATAACTTCACGCGTATCAACGGTTCTTTCATGATGGATCTGTCAGATGAAACTCCCGTGGATGTAAACCAGTCAAGGGATGGAGCAGTAGCTGAATTTAACTTCACAGATCCAACAGGCCAGATTAACTATAGGGTTGTATTGACAGAAATTACTCGTGTCGGACAATTCCACCCGGTATTTGGTGGGGTAGTCATCGATGGAATTGCACATGGGAAGACCGGAATAGACACACGTCTGGAACCGACCTCTTATGTATATGGAGCTGTCTGGGGTGTTGGAGAACTTTACATAAATGATACCCTTGTCGGGGACAACAGAGTAATACACGCTATGGCAACTGAGCGTCTCAGGAGTCCTGATCAGCAGGGATACAGATTGCTGTTTGACAATGAACTGCCTCACAGAGGTATACAGGCCCATGTGCTATTGCCTGATATGATAATGGCTGAAAACGGGACTATGGTGAAACAGCCGGTACCAACTAACTTCACTCTGCCAAATGGTCAGGAACAGCCGTTCCTTCACATAGCATTTGACAATCCTCAGATGCAGGGTCTTGAAGTCCTTAATTTCAATAACGCAACAATGGCGCCAAATATGACTCCCGGGAATATGACTGGCAATATGACTCAGAACATGACTGGGAACATGACCCAAAATATGACCGGTAACATGACTCAGAATCAGACTACAGGCGGAGCTGCAAACCAGCAGGATATGGCTGGTAATAATAATTCCGGAACCGGCGGCGCGGATAATAATGACAACGACGGAACAGCAGGAAACGGCAGCAATAATGCCGGGGATAACACAGTCGTAGATGTTGTTGGCGGTAACAACAATGACGATAATGGAAACGATAACTTTGACGATAACAACGGCGGCAACGCAGGAGACGACAGTAACAATGATGGGGGGGATGATAACTCCGGTGATGATAATAACATGCGATAAAAGATTTAAATAACTTTAAAATTTCTATCAGGGAAATTTACCATAAATTGCTTGGGGACACAGATTTTTAGATTTTGCAAATCTTAATCTTTAAAATCTGTTTTCCTGACTTCTAATTTTTAATTATAAAATACACAGAGTTTCATTGTAGAAAAATAACTTTTTGCATAGCATCTTTTCCTTAAGATATCTATAAATGCTCTAAAAAGACTTATGATATTATTATCTGTCTATTTATTATATCTTATAGAGAGTATTACTAGCTCTTACAGGATTACCATTTGATGAGAATAATATATGGATAAAGAGCAATTTAATCAGGAAAGAATAGAATTACTTCAACATATTGATGACCTTTTAGATTTTCCTCTGGTCTTGCTGTCTATTTTATGGTTAGTGCTCATTATTATTGAATTTACGTATGGGCTATCTTCAACCTTGCAGATGTTAACTACGATTATCTGGATAATATTTATTCTTGATTTCCTTATCGAGCTCTCAATTTCTCCAGATAAAAAAAAGTATTTAAGAACTAATTGGCTTGTTGTACTCTCTTTATTCCTTCCTGCAATAAGGATCCTACGGTTATTCAGTGCTTTTAGAATACTTAAAGTCACAACTTTTGTCAGGTCTCTTAATCTTGCCCGGGTTTTATCGTCTTTTAACAGGAGTATAAGAACTGTCAAGCAAATAATAAAGCAAAGGGGTCTTGAATATATTTTACTCCTTACTATCCTGATCACCTTTATTGGGGCGGCAGGCATGTATGATTTTGAACGCCCCGGACTTAATTCCTATTGGGATGCATTATGGTGGACAGCCATGATTATGACAACGATAGGAAGTGATTACTGGCCCAGAACTCCTGAAGGGAGAATATTAACTCTTATGCTTTCAATTTATGCTTTTTCTATCTTCGGATACATAACTGCGGCTTTTGCAAGTCTTCTTGTTGGAAAAGATACGAAAACCTCCTCAAATGAAATTTCGGAATTACGCAAAGAAGTACAGCAGCTTTCAGTTGAAATCAACAGGCTTTCAGAAAAAGAAAATAAATAATTTATAAAAAATATAAGAAATCATTTATAAAATAGCTTTCACGAATTGTTTTTTAAAACTCCTTTGGAATAACATTTGTATTAGTTCATAGTTTTATATAATTAAATCCTGCAATTTTAACTTAGTTTAATCTTAATTAGATAATTTTACGGTTTTTAAATGATTCTAAAACTTTGCAATTAAACTTTATTCAGATTTTTGAGTACTTATTTTTTAATTTCTTGCTGGATTTTTAAGCAACCTGATTAAACCTACAAAGGCTACAATTGCCCAGGTGCCTTCAAGAACTACAAAGGGCATGTAATTAATCAGGATTGATGCGTAACATGAAAGCCCGGCTCCGACAATATTGAGAATTGCATAAGTTTTTGTATCTTGCATTAAGATCTCAAAAAGATTAAGGAAAAATGCTAGCAGTAATAAAAATACACCTGTAGAACCTACTATTACGGAAAATTCAACCATATTTCTCAAATATATTTTTGGTTTTTATAAATTTTCCCCTCTTGTCAATAAAATAAATTTTCCAATAAAAAATTAAATATTAAATTTAAGGCTGTTTTTGTTTACATTTTTATTCTTACTCTCACTTTTTATTTTCTTTTTGTCTTTTTTGTTGACCTTTTCTGTATGAATATACTTAATACAATAATCGCCATAGCAACTGCAAGTATCCTCATTATTGTTAATCTAAAATCGGCACCTATAGCCATAGCATGTACTGTAACCAACAGAAAAGCCAGATAATTCAGATAGTGTACTTTTATCCAGTTTCTGTATTTTTTCCTGTATAATGCAATGCCAGCAGCTAGCAAGAATAAGTATAAAGCCGGCCTGCCTGCAAAGCTAATAAAAGCATTTGATTGAGAAAATGGGGAAAAAACACCGAATCCCCGCCCTTCGAGTACAAAAGTTAATGGGTGAAGAATAATTAATGCTATTCCTATCCTGGCAAGGTTATGATGAGCTTTTAAAAATGGCATTCCTGTGATTTTTTTCATTCTGGCTATATATTCAGAACTGATTATTGCAAGGAAAATAGTTAAAAAACCGAATGCACCTGAGAAACGCCTTAACATTTCAATTGGTTCCTCGGGGTTTTGCAGAATGACATATGTTATGGCAAAAATTAAAATTATAATTATTGAGTAAATCCAATAAAAATGTTTATTTTCTGCCCCTCTAGCTAAAGTTTTTTTATTTGGAGTGTTTCCTGTATTTATTCTTTCATTAGCTTTCCCCAAAATTATCCTCCTGATATCTTCGTGATTGTCACACAATAATATAATATTAATCCAAATTAAATCTTCTCAAAGAAAGAGCAGGCAAATCAAGTTAAAGTATCAGAGTAATTAAATAAAAATAACACAATTTAATTATTAGCTCATATTGTACTGGATAACTTTGCCCTGACAAAGGATTGTATCTGTTTTTAGAGTTTTTTTCCAGTACGTTCATTTATTAGGAGATTTTATTTACATTAAAGTAATTTTATTAATAAAATCCTCTTTCTAAAGCTTCCTCTTTATGCTAATAGTTACTCTCTTTCAAAAGTAACTTTTTTAAACTTTAATTTTGTCACATCTTAATTCTATTAAATAAGCGAATTACATTTTCAGAAATCCAGGTTTAAAGAGACTCTTCCTTAGCTTAAAATTTCCCTTTTTGCATTTATTTCTAATATTTTTAATTAAGTTCTGTTCGAAGGAATCAGGCTATATGAAGCTCTATATTTAATACAAAAACAAAATTAAACCGATCGATGTAAGATAAAATAACAAGAAATTTAATTAATTCATTAAAAAATATGCAGTTACATTTATATTCATAACCCTTACTAAATAAGAAATATATATTTCGAGATAATATTGGTTTCTAATTTATATTTCTTTATATATTATATGCCCTCGAAATAATTTCCTGTTGGTAGATGTTAGTACAATTCAAAATCAGTTTTATTGAAGTTATATCGGCTCATAATAAAGAGAGATTTTATTCCTGTAATACTCCATAAACAAATCTGGGGAGACATGGAAATAATATACTCTCAAGGTTTTTGCCGAATAAAATCGATTAGTAAAAATTGTACTGGCAGCTCTATTTAATATAAATTATGCGAAAGTGGAGAGTGTGTATCGATGGGAAAACAAAAATTAATAGGCGCTTTTCTGTTAGCCTTTTTTGTACTGTCAGTAACAGCCGCCTCTGTAAGTGCATGTTCTTATGATGATCATGGTAAGGACTGTAAGTGCGACTACAAGAACAACTACAAAGACGATTATGGATACAATAAATGTGACTGCAAAGATCACAAAGGCTATCACGACGACTGTTACAAAGATAAATGTGACTGCTACAAAGACGATTACAAGGATGACTGCGATTGCTACGATGACTACAAAGGCGATTGCGACTGCAAAGACGACTATAAACACGACTGTGATTGCAAAGATGACTATAAGGATGACTACGACTGTTATGATGATGACGACGGAAAATACTATGATGACGAATATGATTGGTATTAATTAAGTCGTAAAGTAACAGTAAATTTCCTTTAGTTCTATGTACTTTTCAGAAGCTTTTACAGATTCTACTTCTGAAAAATCCAGGCTAGACATAGAATTTAAATAACAAAGACTCATCCATAAAGCTCAAATTTCAGATCATCAAAGGTTTAATGCCTTAATTTAGAACTGTAAGAAAAGCATTTCCTTGTACTTAATAGCGAACATTAGAGAAGTAAATGGATGAGTCTGATTCTAATTTTTATTTAATAATTTAATAAAGAAAAATAATTGTTTTTAATGCTTATCCTAAATGTAAAACCCTTTTTATCCCTTGCAGACTTTTGGTTAGATTTTCAGTTAAACTTTTGATAAGTATATTTCTAGATTTTCTTCAGGAATTTTCTTTATTCATTGATTCTTTTATACAAATTATTTTTTAACTATTTATAAAAATCTAATTTAAATATGGATAAACCTGTTTTTAAATCCTTAAAATGCTTTTTTAATCAATTATTTAAAAAAGGTGCAGAAAATAATTTCTAGATAGAAGCACACATATAATGTAATAAGGCTACCAATTTCTTTATGGATAATCTGGGAGGCTTATATGGATAATAAAATTTTATTATTTATTGTTATTCTTATTTTTCTTTTTCTTCTAGCGTTTTATGTATTTACAGCACAAAAGGAGGATAATATGTCAGGTTATAATAATGTAAATGTTAAAGAAGCCAGCGAGATGGTTAAAGAAGATGATATATTCATACTTGATGTCCGCACACCATCCGAATTTAATTCTTCACATCTTAAAGGAGCAACCCTGATCCCTTTAACCAATACTATCGGATTGAATTTAAAATCAGATCAATTATTAGAAACAAGAATTGATGAGGTTCCTAAAAATAAAAAAGTCCTCGTTTACTGCAGGACAGGACGGAGAAGTGAAGCTGCAAGTAAAATGCTTGCAAATGCAGGATACCTGGAAATCTATAATATGGTTGGGGGAATTAATGCCTGGAAAGATGAAGGCTTTCCAGTAGTGGATTCGGCTAGAAAGGAAATTAAAAGCTAATAGGTTAAAATGTAGCAGGTTTTAGAGAATTTTAGATATATTTAAGTTACTTCATTTAAGTTACTTCGGAATTCTGCTTAAAGCCCTGCCTGCCCTCTATCATTTTTAAGTTCGGGATGATTCTCTTTTACAACTTCAGCCTCATCTTTTGAGAATAGGAACTCAATCAGATTTGTCCTTGGATATTTTGCGTAGAAATAGCCCCCAATGGAAACTACAAGCCCTCCTATCAAAACAAAAATCAAATCTATCATTGTATCAGGGTGCGGTTTTTGCAGCTCTGTCCCAAAGGAAAGGTCAACAGCAAATTCAACAATTTCCCAGATCCCACCGGCAGCCATTGTTATTGCAAATGAAAAAAATGCAATCATTGAAGGACTCAACTGGACATAGTCTTTGAGTTCTTTGAGCCGGAATATAATTGCAAAACTGATCAGAGCTATATTAATGCCCATAAGCAGGTGCATCAGAATATCCCACCACCAGAATCTATCAAAAAAAGACTTAAAATCCCCTAGATAAGTCCCAAGATAAAGGTAAACTAATACAAGTGTATCAATAAGGGTCGGAAAAGTTGAGCTAAACTTTTTATGAAGAACCATAGGAGAAAATATCAAAACCAAAGCCAGAATCGATAGCGTAAAATCTAAAAAGTTACTTACAAAAAATGAAGTAACCCCTATAAAGACTATAAATACAAAATAAAATAAGTATATCCCCACTCGCAGCTTATCTTTCCTTTTCATGATTATATATTAATCTCTGCAAATATAAAGCTTGTATTTAAGATGTTTTCCAGTTAACACATTGTATTTTTTTGTCCAAAACTGTTTATTTTTATTGAGGCTTTTCTCCCGATTACTATTTTATATTCGTTCTATAAATAAAAAGACTTTTATTTTTTAACTCAAATTTAAAATTAGCTGCAAAAAAACACCAGTTAGAAAAAACTAATAAAACATTATATGGGGGATTGTATGGAAAAAAGTAATAAACCATCTGCAGGTACAGGTTCCAGGGTACCTTACAAAAGAGAAAATATTGAAAGGTGTATGTGCTCACAGTGTCCTGTTCAGCAGGATAGTAAATGTGCAAAGGAAAAACTTCAGAGTTCAGGCCAGAAAATGAAAAATATGCCTGCAGGAGAAGTCCCAAATCCTGAAGACGTTCCAGGCATCTATTGCTCGACAGGCAAAGCTACATGTCAGGATCTTGACTTCAACAGAGAATGCATTTGCGGTTCATGTGAGGTCTGGAAAGAGTGCAACCTGAGTGAGCTAGATCTAAATAACCACTTTTGCCTTCATGGGAAAGCGACCTGATTTTATTTAGAAAAGTAAAAATTTTACTGTTTCCTGTAAATCTAATCTAGATTTACTTTACACTTTTTCAATTGATTTACTTATATTAAAACTTTAATGGTAAAAAACTACTTTTAGTGAAGTGCTGATCTCTTTTCTGATTTTTTTCGTTTTTATATAAAGTGGTAGTCCACTAATAATCGGTTGATATTTCCCCGAGAATTCACAGATTCGCATTCCGCTTTCATTTTTTGCTTTATGCACGCTCAATTTTTTTTATGCAGATAAGCTTAGAAAGCAGGCACAAGTGAATAATGTATATTCAAAGATGAAATATCAACCAGTTAATGATGCACGACCTATAAAGTGAAATTAGAAGAAATCTTTATTCAGGAAATAATAGGATACAAGGGTTACATCAGCGGATATAGAAACTTATCCTAAAGCTGTTTTGAAATCTATTGAATTAGAGTTTACAAATAAAATTTCACAAATAAAATTTATGAATACATTTTTAGATTTTTTAAATTCAATTATCTTATTTTCTCCTTCTTTTCCTTCGAGTCACAGTAGCTGCCTCATCACTTAAAGTGTGAACTGCACCGAAAATACTATATCTATTAATAAATATTTGTTAATTCACTATTGATTTATTTTTTGGGAGATGTAGGGAATATTCCATAATATCTTAAATCACGGTCTTTCTTTAATATTTCAAGGAGTTTGAACTTCAGTTATGATTTCCGGAGGAACAAAGTAAATGGCAGATTCTTTACTGGCAAACGTTGATGTGATTCTCGGTTTTGCCATTGTAATTCTTACAATATTTTACAGGTTTCAGGTCCCTCCAGTCCTTGGTTTTTTAATAACCGGGATATTGATTGGGCCTCACGGTTTTGAGTTTCTGGACGTGGGAGAAAATGTCCAGCTAAATGCCGATCTTGGCGTAGTCTTTTTACTTTTCACAATCGGAGTCGATCTTTCTTTACATGAACTCTGGAAAATGAAAAAAGCTGTAATGCTTGGAGGAACCCTTCAGATTCTTTTAACCACTTTACTGGTTATCTTTATATGTTCCTTCTTCGGGTTTAGTCTTGCAACTTCCACATTTCTTGGGTTTTTAATTTCCCTGAGCAGCACTGCAATAGTCCTTAAAGTCTTTCAGGAAAAAAATGAGGTTTATACCCCGCATGGAAGGACATCTCTTGCTATTTTGATTTTTCAGGATCTTGCCATTGTACCTTTAATTTTAATTACTCCTCTGCTTGCAGGAAGTTCTGTAAATTTCGAAGGTTCACTTCCAGGAATTTTCATTAAAGGATCAATAATTATTCTGATTTTTATCCTGAGTGCAAAGTTTCTGGTTCCCTGGATTTTTTACAATGTAGGCCGAACAGGAAACAAAGAATTATTCCTCTGCAGTGTTGTCTTTATCTGCTTATCTACTGCTCTTATCACGTCAAGCATAGGCCTATCCCTTGCTCTCGGGGCCTTTTTAGCAGGAATTGTGATCTCAGGGTCGCAATATAGCCAGCAAGCAATGGGAAATATCATCCCTCTAAGAGACATGTTCATGAGCTTCTTTTTTGTGTCTATAGGCATGCTTCTGGACACAGACTACTTGTTTGATCATCTCCCAATGCTTGTGCTTGCTGCAATTGCCCTTATTATTATAAAAGCAATAGCAGGAATGGCTGTAACTTTTATCCTTGGCTCCCCTCTTCGTACAACTGTTCTTACAGGATGTGCTCTTTCACAGGTAGGAGAATTCTCCTTTGTTCTCTCAAGACTCGGAGTAGGAGAATACAATCTTCTTACAAATGATACTTACCAGGCCTTTTTGGCAATTTCTATCATTACAATGGGCCTTACCCCCTTCGTAATTAACGCTTCTTACAAACCCGCGGATTTCCTCATTAAAAAGGTTTCTGGGACAGCTTTTGGTATGAAACTCGTACACGGCCTTTGCTCAGGGTCTTTTGGAGAAGAAAAGCCTGAATCTGATACAAAAGATCATGTGATTATCGTAGGCTTTGGTTTTTCCGGAAAAACAATCTCGAAAGCTGCAAAATCTGCAGGTATCCCGTATCTCATAGTAGAATCGAACCCCGAAATTGTCAAACAGGAAAAAATGAAAGGAATACCTATACATTATGGGGATGCAACATTTGGGGCTGTACTGCACCATGCAGGTATAATGAATGCCAGGGTACTTGTGATTGGGATCGCGGACAGCGAAGCTACTCGAAAAATAGTAGAACATGCAAAAGAAATGAATCCAAACCTCTGCGTCATCGCAAAGGTAAGAGATTTGCAAGACATGAAACGCCTTAATTCCCTCGGGGCAGATGAAATTATTCCTGAGGAATATGAAACTTCAGTAGAAATTTTTGTAAGGATGCTTGAGAAATATCTGGTCCCAAGAGAAGATATTGAGAAACTTGTAAACGACATGCGTGCTGACGGTTATAGAATGATGAGAAAATTATCCACTGATACAGGCATGGGCGGTGAGTTCAGTCTTAAAGCCGGACTTCCTGGCGTGGATATTCAGGTCGTCAAAGTCGGGAGGGGATCGAATTTCGATGGAAAAACACTGGCAGACCTTGAATTCAGGAAAAAGCATGGGGTGACTGTTTTATCTATTCGCAGGGGGTCTGATATGATTTATACTCCTGAAGGAAATTTCTTACTTAAAGCTAAGGATGCCTGTATACTTTTAGGAAAACCTGAAGATCTTTCAAATGTAAGGAAATTCTTTGAAGGAGTTCATGGATAAACTTTCATGGGGTTTCTCCAGTTTTCCAATTTTTCTCTATTTTTAAAATTTATTTTTTTGGTTTTCTTTTCCCTGTTGAACCTCATTTCCTCTTTTTATTCTCGCTTGTCTCGATTCAATAAAAATATATGTTATCTATTTGTATCATTTTCCTTATGCGTCAGATTATCCTTGCATCCGCATCTCCAAGGCGAAAAGAACTATTAAGTCAATTAATAAGAGATAATTTTCTGGTGTATCCAAGCAATTACGTGGAAACACCGCTCTCAGGTTTAAGCCCTGAAGAACTTCTTTTAAAGCATTCTATTGAGAAAGCCAGAGATGTAGCTGCACACTTTAATTCGGGGCTTATAATTTCCGCAGATACATCGATTGTCTGTGCTGGTGAAATTCTTGGAAAACCGCTATCTTTCGAAAGGGCAGAAGAAATGTTAACTAAATTAAGCGGGGAAAAATTCAAAGTTATAACCGGGCTTACGGTTCTTGATCTTGACAATGATAATATAGCAAGCGAAATAGAATCAACCATTGTTTATATGAAAAAATTGAGCAAAGCAGAAGTTTTAGCGTATATTAAAACACATGAACCGCTTGACAAGGCAGGAGCTTTTGCCATACAGGGAAAAGGAGCAATATTTATAGAAAGAATAGAAGGAGATTTCTTTAATGTGGTAGGACTGCCTCTTTTCAGGTTGGGAAACATTCTTGAAAGGTTTGGAGTATCTATATTTGAGATTAATTAATAAGTTATTTTTAACTAATCTTAAGCCCTTCTAGGTTTAATCTTTTATTCAAATCAAGAGGTATTCCGTGTGCTCAAAATTTACAATACTTTAACAAGACGCAAAGAACCTTTCAGACCTTTAAAGGAAGGGGAAGTTTCGATTTATGCGTGTGGGCCAACAGTCTATAATCTGCCCCATATAGGGAATTATCGTACCTTCCTTACAGCGGATAATATTGTAAGAACTTTTGAGTACCTGGAGTACAATGTAAAATTTGTTATGAATATTACGGATATTGATGACAAAACTATCAGAGATTCAAAAGCTGCAGGCATGTCGCTTAAGGACTTTACCGATAAATATACGGCTGAATTCTTTAAAGGCCTTGAGCTTTTGAATATAAAAAAGGCTTCAATGTATCCGAAAGCCACTGAAAACGTTCCGGGTATGATTAAACTTGCACAGGAGCTTATTGAAAAAGGACTGGCATATGAAAAAGATGGGTCTGTATATTATAGAATTTCAGAGTTTCCTAACTATGGCAAGCTTTCAAAAATAAATTTTAATAACCTGAAAATCGGAGCATCTGTCGATGTTGACGAGTACGATAAAGATAACCCCAGAGATTTTTCCCTTCTAAAAGCCTCAACTCCTGAAGAAATCGAAAGAGGGATCTATTACGAAAGCCCCTGGGGAAAAGTCAGGCCTGGCTGGCATATAGAATGTTCAGTCATGGCAATGAACAGTTTTGGGCCGACTCTTGACATCCATATTGGGGGTGTAGACCTTATTTTCCCGCATCATGAGAATGAGATTGCTCAGTCTGAAGGGGTAACAGGAAAACCTTTTGTGCATTACTGGATCCATGCAGAACATCTCATAGTAGAAGGGGAAAAAATGAGCAAATCAAAGGGAAATGTCTTTACGCTCCCGGAAATAGTTGAAAAATACGGAGGAGAAGTCGTCCGCTTTATGTTTCTTTCAGTCCATTACCGAAAAAAGCTGGATTATTCCACTGCTTTTGCAGAGAATGCAAAAAACAATTATTTAAAACTTAAAGAAACCCTTGATAACCTTGAATTTGTTCTGGAAAACGCACAGCATCAGAAATCTCCCGAAGATGTTGAAGTCCTGAATGCACTTCCTGAATTTGAAACACAGTTTACAGAAGCTCTTGAGGATGACTTCAACACCCCAAGAGCTATTGCTGTTTTCAAGGAGCTTTCCCGTGCAGCTAATAAATACCTTGAGACAGGAAATAATGATCAGGTTTTAAGAAAACTCCATACTCTTTACCGGCAATTTTCAGATATTTTGGGGATTTTTGCACATGGTGGAATTGAAGAGATCCCGATTGAAGTAACCAGGCTTGTTGAAGAACGTGAAGCTGCCAGGAAGCGGAAAGAATGGGCAACTTCCGATGCAATCCGGGAAAAAATAAAATCTATAGGTTATATTGTTCAGGACACTAAAGAAGGCCCCAATATAAAAAAAGTATAATGAAATTACATTTGAAATTACAATTTTAATCTATAGGATTTAAAAATTATAAATTAAAATCTCTAAATTTAGTTCTAATTCTCTTTTTTAATGGCGGTAATTCTCATTTATTTTAGGAAATAAAAATCTAGTTTTCAAAATCAGTTGAGCGTATAGCTCTTAGAAGTTAGAGGACTGCATTTAGTATATTTTAATGCCGATTAATTATAAATCAACTGATAACCGATTACTAATTGCTTATTTATTGTTACTGGGATAACCCAGATTGAATAAGGGGAGGTGGAATAAATGGTAAAATGCGGAATTTGTGGAGGAGAAGCTCCAAAGCAGCCCTGTATTACTGAACAGGGAGCCTGTGATATCTGTGGAAAAAAGGTAAAGCTTGCAGAAGAATCTCAGCAATCAGGACAGAGCAAACAAATGTAAAATTAGTTGAAAATTTAAAATAATTAAAATAACCAAAAAGCAAAATAGTTTTATTAACACACCACTATTAAAAGAAAAACAATTTTTAGATAAGGCAAAATAGAGAATGCCTAAATTCAAGTTAAAAAATCAGAAGCTAAAAATTGATTTTTTCTTTTTTATTTTTTTCTTTTAAATTCTTTCTCTTTCCAGAAACAATTATTATTTCTTTATTTACTAAATTCCTCTTTTGTCCTCTAAATGGTTTTCTAAATCCTTTTTTCTTTTTAAATAAATTTATTTCCTTCTTTATTTTTCTCTTTTTTTCAGGTCAAAAGGAAGAAATAAGTACCTGCTAAAGCAAATTAATAATGGATGGTGGTATGAGATCTAAATTTCTTGTTTTTTTACTGGTCCTTTCACTTGTTGCAAACGCTTATTTTATTTTGTTTGCGGAACAGCCTTCTTTGGGAGGGGAACAGGTCCAGGAGATGCAGACCCGTATAAATTCCCTTGAAAAGGAAAACGAAAACCTTCAAACGCAATTAGACCAGAACAATGAATCACTTCAATCTTATGCTCTGCAGTTAGATACCTATCGTACGAGAGTTTTTGAACTGCAGCAGAATAATTCCGGGATGTGTCCTGCAAGCATACAGGGATATGCAACCCTTCAGGGGCCTGCTGTCTTCCAGAAAGTTGAACTTGACAGGTCGGGTCCTTTTGTCCAACAGGATGTTACTGAAGAGGGAGCCCTGCTTAATATGTCAGTTGAGCTCAGATCCGGACAGGGCCGCGTACTTGTACACACGACTCCTCTAATGGGGGTAATCTTCCAGGATGCGGCAAATACTGCAGTATATGTAGCCGAGAGCAAGACCGGAGAACAGCTCTCAAGCAGCGATATCATTTTCAGTATAACTACCGATGAGGAAATTCCCGGTGGGGTTGATGGTCCGAGCGCAGGTGCACTTATGACCCTGTTGACAATTTCCGCTATGGATAACAGCACCAGGCTAAACGATAGTATTACCCTTACAGGTACTATTGACAGTGAAGGAAACATTGGCCAGATTGGCGGGGTTTTTGAGAAGGCTCAGGCGGCAAAAGCCGGCGGGAAAACTCTTTTCCTTATACCAAGGGAAAACAGCGAGCTTGTCACATACAAGCTTGTAGAAAAGAAATTCGGTGGATTTACTGTGGTTGAAAGAGAACCGGAAATTGTAGATGCCGAGGAACATATCGAAGAAAATGTGGGAATAAATATTGAATATGTGGATACGATTGACGATGTATTGAGATATGAAGAAATAAGGTTGTAAAATTGCGAATCGGATAAAAAATGAAAGTATGATAATCCAGAAAAGAATTAAATGAAAAAAAGCTAAATGAAAATTTGAATAAAATCACCTGAAACGAAATAGTCAAAATAGCCCATAATATTAGAGTTTGTTAATTCAAATTAAATTCCAATATAATGGGCTTAAGCTATAATTGCAATATTATTATTGAGCCCATCCCAAAACTCAAAATTATTGCTTTTAATCCTGTATTCCAAATTATCAATTGTGCTCCTGATAACATAAGTAATTTTGAGAAATTAAGATTGACAGGTAAAAATGAGTTTTGGGATGCCTCATTATTATTATTATTATTATTATTATTATTATTTTTTAAGGATATATTTATTTTTTCACTTTTTCTAATTTTAAAAAGCATATTTTTATATTATATTAATTATATATTGTCTCCCCTTAAAGATAAATAACTAAAATATCCTTTTTAAGTTAGATAACCTTAAGTTAGACCATCTTAAAATTCCTTAAATTATCTTACAAGTTATCTTCTACAACTATGCCGCCCGAAATTATACCTATTCTTGAAGAACCCGCTCTGAAAGTAACGAATTCTGAAACTTCGCTGGTAATTGCAGATATCCATCTCGGGATCGAGTGGGACCTCTACAGAAGTGGAATAAATATTCCAAGCAGGATGAAAGAAAGACTCAATAAAATCCTAGGGTACATCCAGGAAAATTCTCCTGATAGAGTAATTCTCTTGGGAGACGTAAAACATAATGTGCCTCAGGTTTCCTGGCAGGAGAAAAGCGAAATCCCCAGATTTCTTGAAATTCTTTCAGAACACGCACATGTAGATCTTTTTCCGGGAAACCATGATGGTGGAATTGAGTTTCTTTTCGACAGGCAGAAAGATATAAAAATTTATTCAGCCAGAGGAGCTGTGATAGACGGAGTTGGATATTTCCATGGGCATACCTGGCCTGCGCCTGAATTGTTAGCAGCATCTCATGTCATAATTGCGCATAACCATCCTACGATTCGTTTTACAGATGCCTTTGGCTACTCGACGGTTGAACCTGCCTGGATCCGAACGAAATTCAGAACCGATGTAATGGGGGATCATTTTGGAATCCTCGATTTTGAGAACCCAACACAGTGGGCCAATCCTGATCTTTTTATTATGCCTGCCTTTAACGAACTATGTGGGGGGGTACCTTTTAATGAATCCACGCGGGAAGACTTGCTAGGGCCTGCTTTCTCTTCAGGCGGAATCGAACTGGAGAATGCAGAAGTATATCTGCTAGATGGGACAAGGCTTGGATTGCTCAAAAACATCAGGAAATTACAGCATACCAGAATTAGAAAGAGAAGTGTAAACAAAAGACGTAAGACTTCTAATAAAAATAATTAGTCCAACTGATATAAAGTACGAACTTAATGTTAAAGGGTTTAGTATTAAGAAATTCATTATTTTAGTGCGGCATATCGCGATTATATCCAGCACAAAAACGTCCTGATTTCCTGGCCTGAACTCAGTATTAAATTCTAATTTTATATAAATAATTATTTTGTTGGTCTGAATTTTAGACTATTAAACAACATACTTATCATGATACGCTTCTACTTAATTCACATTTACACTTTTTTCAAAGCTCGGCTAACACTGATGACATTAATATTCATATAATGTCAAAATGTTTTTATCAAATCGAATCCCATATTTGATATAAATTTTTCAATTATTAGGAAAAAATTTAAGAGCTACAAAAATAATGAACAAATTTACAAATGTATTTTATTTATAAAATATCTTATTTATAGTAATGCTTTAATTAAACCCCCAGGCAAGTTAATCTTTATTTTTGCAAAAATCATAATAAAATTCTTAATTTCTTTAATATATAATGAATTCAGGATCTAGAAATTCAAAAACAACCCTTATTTAAAGTCAATTTTATATTTAGCTTCTAAATTCTTCCTCAAAATAGGGTTAAAATTGAATTGTCAGGTTATCTGGGATTTCAGACGTACATTATTAAGTATTTTACGTTAAACTGCAGTTATATCAATTTTGTTAGATAAATCGATATTAATCGAAGGATTAATTTCATTTTTAAAACAGAACTGGAGAATTATGGCAATCCCCGACCGTCTGAGTACCGACGAACTGGAGGCCCGAGTACAGGAACGGACCACCTAGCTGGAAAAGGCTAATCACGAGTTGCATGCTGAACTTCTTGAATGCAAACATGCGAAAGATGAGCTAATCCAACTAATAGATAAACTTGAAGCCGAGCTTAGAGATATAGGCATTCTTCACAAATTGAGCACACAGTATCTCGAAGGTCGAGATTCGAGTTCAATTTTTCAAGAATTTGTTGAGGCTGCAATCGCAATTACGAAAGCAGATAAAGGAAACATACAGATTCTTGAACCCTTGACGGGGAAATTGAAAATTGCAGGTCAAAAAGGCTTTGACTCTCATTTTTTAAATTTTTTTGAGTTTGTAGACGCTGGGGAAGCAGCCGCATGCGGAATCGCAATGGAAAAAATGGAACGTGTAATTATAAAAGATATCACTCAGAGTTCGATTTTCTCCAAGACCGATGCCTTAAGCGTGCTTTTAAGTGAGGGAATAAGAGCTGTTCAATCCACGCCTCTGGTCAGTAAATCAGGGGAATTTCTGGGTATGCTTTCAACTCATTTCAGCCAGGTTCATACCCCAACTGAGCGAGAGCTACAGATGATCGATATCCTGGCTCGACAGGCTGCGGATATAATCGAGCGAAAGCAGGCCGAAGAAGCGTTACAAAAGAGTGAGGAGAAATACAGGCAAATAGTAGAAGCCGCTCAGGAAGGAATCTGGCTAATTGATGGTAATGATCAAACAGTTTTCGTCAACCAGAAAGTCTCCGAAATGTTAGGCTGTAGTATCGAAGAGATACTTGGAAAATCCCCGCAAAAGTTCATGGCGCCAGAGTTTCGCGCAAAGGCAGGGGACAAACTTCGTGAACATATTCACGGAATTAATCACTTAATTGACTACAAATTCATTCGCAAAGATGGCTCTGAACGCTGGTGTATCCTCTCTTCACGTTCTTTATTTGATGATCAGGGAAAATACGCAGGCTCACTGGCAATAATTATGGATATTACCGAACGTAAGCAGGTAGTAGAAGCGTTGCAAAAAAGCGAAAAAAGGTATCATCTACTTTTTGAGAATATGCTGGAAGGGCTAGCATACTGTGAGATGCTTTATGATGAATGCGGAAGGCCTGTAGATTTTGTTTATCTTGATACAAATAGTTCATTTGAAAAATTGACTGGCTTGAAAGAAGTAAAGGGTAAAAAGGTTACTGAGGTAATTCCAGGGATAAAAGAATTACAGCCAGAATTATTTGATATTTATGGCCGGGTTACATCGACAGGCCAGCCTGAAAAATTTGAGATCGAGTTCAAACCTTTGGATTTATGGTTATCAATTTCTGTTTATAGTCCGGAAAGAGACCGTTTCATAGCAGTCTTCGATAATATAACTGAACGTAAACAGATTGAGAATGCCTTGAAGCAGAGTGAGACACGGCTTCGTCGCTTATATGAATCTGGCATGATAGGTGTAATTTACTTCACCCTTGAAGGCCAGATAAATGATGCTAACGACAAGTTCCTGGAAATGGTAGGGTACACACATAAGGATCTGAGTGCTGGAAAGGTTAACTGGAAGAAAATGACCCCGCCTGAATATCGTTCACTGGACGAATATGCCATCGAACAATTAAAAAGTACTGGCGTTGACACGCCTTATGAAAAAGAGTATATCCGCAAAAATGGCTCAAGCGTGCCGATTATTGTCGGTGCGGCTATGCTTGATGAGCCTTACCATGATGGTATAGCTTTTGTTCTTGATATTACGGAACGTAAAAAAGTAGAAGAAGCTCTTAGAGAAGCGTATCACGGGCTGGAAGAAAAAGTTAAAGAAAGGACAGCCGAGCTTGAAAAAGCTTACAAATCCTTAAAAGAAAGCAAGGAAAGCCTTGCTGAAGCTCAAAGGATGGCTCACCTTGGAAATTGGGATTGGAATCTTCTAACCGGTGAAGTTTACTGGTCTGAAGAAATGTATCATATTTTCGGACGCAGTCCTACGAAACCAGGTACAAATTACAAGGAACTTTTAAATTATATACATCCAAAAGATCGAGACTATGTGGATAGTATTATCAAAAAATCATTAAAAGAAAAACTTCCTGGAATTGATTATCGGATTGTTTTAGCTAATGGGGAAGAACGTATAGTACATGCACAGGCCGAAATTATTGTTGATCAAAATAATACCCCTATTCGAGCAAAGGGAATAACTCAGGATATAACCGAGCGTAAAAGAATAGAGGAAATGCTAAAAGAAAGCGAAGATAAATTAAAAATCCTTTTTGAGCTCCTGCCTGTTGGAGTTTCCATAATCGATAAAGAAAAAAATATTTTAGATGCAAATCTTGCCTTGGAAAATATTTTGGGCCTTTCCAGATCAGATTTACTCAATAAAAGGTATGCTGCTCGTAAATATCTCAGGTCAAACTGCACAGAAATGCTTGTTGAAGAATTTCCAAGTATAAAAGCCTTAAAAGAAAAAGGCTCGATTCAAAATGCAGAAATGGGGATAGTTAAAGAAAATGGAAGTATCATCTGGACAGATGTAAGTGCAGTTGCTCTGCCTTATTCTGATGGGCACGTGGTTATTATTACAAAAGATATTACAGAACGCAAAAAAGCTGAAGAAGAAATTCAAAAAGCAGAGGAAAAATACAGGATAGTTGCGGAAAAGACCGGGCAGCTTGTGTATGATTATAATGTAGAAAAAAACTTTGTCGAGTGGGCTGGCAGTATCAAAGAGCTTACAGGATACACTCCTGATGAGTTTAAGGATACAAATTTTAAAATCTGGATGAGCCAAGTCCATCCCGAAGATCAAATCAAATTACGGGAACGAGTTCGGAAGTATCTGCTAGATGCGGGAGCATATAGTTCGGAGTACAGATATAGGAAAAATGACGGAAGTTATATTTTCGTTGAGGATAGCGGAGTTTGCTTGAAGGACGAAAAAGGGAAAGTGAACAGAATTCTTGGGGTAGTTAAGAATATTACTGAAAGAAAGAAGGCAGAGGAAACCCTGGCAAAAATTGAGGACGCTCGGAAAAAAGAGATTCATCATCGAATCAAGAACAATTTGCAGGTAATTTCTTCTTTACTGGATCTGCAGGCTGAAAAATTCCACGACAGAGAAGTACTGGAGGCTTTTAAGGAAAGCCAGAACCGTGTAATTTCAATGTCCCTAATCCATGAAGAACTCTATAAAGGAGAAGGGGCAGATACCCTGAATTTTTCTGCATACCTCCAGAAATTAGCTGAAAATCTTTTTCAGACCTATAGCCTGAGAAGTAAAAATATCCACCTTTCAATGGGCCTCGAAAAAGATGCATTCTTTAATATGGATGTTGCAGTTCCCTTAGGAATAATTGTTAATGAACTCGTTTCAAATTCCCTTAAACACGCATTTACTGAAGGTGAAGAAGGAGAAATTCAGGGTATCTGCCCCTTCTCCTTTATAGAG
>JBNAKO010000070.1:0-20262 GCA_049706495.1 Methanosarcina sp.
AGCAATACTGTCACCGTAATTAATACAATTAACAACAATATTGTGACTAACATTAATGTCGGAGATTATCCTGCTGCGATTTCAATCGTGGGGACAAATGCCCATGTGACCAACATTAACAGCAATACTGTCACTGTGATTAACACAATAAACAATAATATTATAACTACAATGCCTGCAAAGAGCATTCCTATTCCAAAAACTGGAGAGTGTTTGTGCCCTATTTTGATACCAAAGCCTCCATGTCCGACATGCCCATGTCCAACATGTCCTTCAATACCAAAGCCGGTATGTCCTGTTGCAAACTTTACCAGCAAACCGGTTTGCGCGGTGAAGTTTACGGATCTCTCAAAAGATGCGAATAAATGGTACTGGACCTTTGGAGACGGCACGAACTCAACTGAAAAGAACCCTCTGCATATATACAGCAGACCTGGAAATTATACTGTCAATCTGACTGTAACCAGTAAAGATTGTACAGTTTCAAAATCTTCTGTAGTGAATGCCTGTATCTGTCCCATAACACCACAAGGAAATTATACTCCACCAGGAGGGCCAGGGGTTTCAAGAGGATACTGAGGCTATTTCCAGGAAAGCATACAATAGCAAGACAATACAAAACAAAGAGCCTAAATATAATTCGAGTATGAATTCGAATATAATAATTGAGTATTAATGCTCAAAATAATCTAAGTCGAATAATTTAAGCACGAGAGCAACTCAAAAAACTTTATTCGGATTCAAGTTAGAATAGATTTATATCTTGCGATGCTCCAGTTTCTGGAGCATTTATTTTTCAAATAAAAACAGCTTTTAAGCCAAAAGAACAGCACTTAATTTTTGCACTCAATAATGAAATTTACAATAAAGCTCTTGTAACCTCGAAACAATCTGAGAAATAAATTAAAGATAAAATCTGAATTAAAGACAAAGTTATTGTTTAAGATAAGTTAGAATTAAGATAGACTAAAATAGTATTATTAGAGCTATTCCAATTAGAGCTATTCTAAAACTAATTTTTATCTATTAATTGTAGTTTCTCAAAGTTACTTACATTATCAGCAGTACTATTTATTGATGATATGGGATAGACGGTTGGGAAAAATAATTTTAATTTTCGGGATCAATTGATCTATTTAAATTTTAACTTAACAAGGGCTATATTATAAATATTAACTCAAACTCAAAGTTAATCCAGAGTTTTTGTAATTGAGTCGGTTTCAAAATTCCACTTAATCATATATCTGACCAAAAGTACCTGTTCCATCCAGTTTTGATGATCTTAATTTATCTACTCCGGAAAATTGGCATAGGAGGATTGAAGATAGTTTTGAAACAAGCTTATTTATAAATTACATCTAATCTTAAAAACGCAAATCGAAGAATTTTCCTTTACTTCCTTGAATCATCAGGATTTTTTCCGAAAAGGTTCTCCAGATCTTCCATCGAAAGACAAACATCAAATTCTTTTAGTCTAAAAAACTTCTTGGCCCTCATATCCTCATCTTCAAGCCTCAGGTCACTTTCAACAAATCCGGCTTTTTCCAGGCGTTTCAAATGAAGGTTTACAACCTGTCTTGAAAGCTCCAGGTCCTTGGCAAGTTCATACACATACCTTTCCCTCTCAGCCAGGAGGTAGAGGAGTTTTAGCCTTACAGGATGGGAGAGAGCTTCGCCAATTTCTACTATTTCTTGAAGTGATTTTACCATCCTGAATGTCCTCATAAGCTTTTAATTTATTTTTTTCGGAAATCTCGAGTTAATTAAAACTTAGATCTTAAATTTCTTCCAGTTTGGATTTAATATCTTCTACTGTCTTTTTGATTTCTTCTATGTCTTTTTCCATTTTTACAATTCGCTCATTGTCTCTTGAACTCGAATAGCCTGACCTATTCAGTAATAATACAGCCACGCCTACGATGAGAAGGATAATTAGAAGATTCAGAATAAATCCCCAAAAAGAGCCCATAACTCCATATCCCATACCATTCAAAATTTCACCTCTAAAAAATCAGATTCTCCTTAATTTTTTCTTTTATTGTTATTCTATCTATTTTCTTCCTTATATGTTGATTTCAACCATCTATATAAAAAATAACCGGTGAAAAAACCCTAAAAGAGTAAAAACTTGTAGAATCCAAAAAGCTCAGGAAATTCTTGGGAATCGTTAATTTAGGAGCCTGTATTAAAAATTATTTCTAAAAGAATCCTTTATTTATTGAAATTCCTTATTTATAGGAGCTTATTTGAGAAATATTTCTCTAAAATTTTTACTAAAAATAATTAATGAGAAGCTAAATATAAAAGTTCTTAAAAATTTAAATTTTCATAATTTGAACTTTTATAATTTAACTTAACGCATGTTTGCTCTGCAGAATCCATTTCCATATCCGCACATACCCCTTCCCTGTGATCTTTCAGGAACGGGATTCGTAGTAAAGGTAAAGACTTCTCCAGTTAATGCATCAATTCTTGCCTCGTCTAAGGTTCCATTCTCGTCCTCGTAAGGAATAAACCACCAGCGGCCCCTCTGATAAATATCTTCTTTGGATATCTCATCATTTACTTCTTTCTTGGCAATCTCAAATGCTTCATCTGAGGTCTTCACTTTAAATTCCACATCTTCATTTGAATCGAGATAGGGGCAAGAAGTAAAATTGCCTGTGCGATAACCTGAATTCATACATCCGTTTCCCCAGCCATGTCTATGTCCAGAGCCAGGTCCATAATTGTTTCCTTGACAGGGTGCTTTTTGGCCTGCAGGGAAAAAGCTGTTGTCAAATACTTCGCCGGTTACTGCATCTATCCTTGCCTGATCCAAGACTCCATCTTTATTCTCATAAGATACGACCCACCAGCGGCCCATCTGATAGATATCCTCTTTTGAGAGCTCGTCGTCTTCAGAGAGATTATCATTAATTTCTGCCTTAGCAATTTCAAGGGCTTCATCTGAGGTCTTTACTTTAAGTTCTACAGTCTCATTGTTCAGATAAGGACATGAGGATAAATTACCTGCACAGTAACCCGGGTCCATATACCTGGCCCCACAGCCTTGCCTGTATCCAAAGCCGTTTCCATAGTTTGTCCTTACATCATCTGAAGTTCCCGCACCTACAATCGCTGCTCCTAAAACTCCTATAAGGAGTATCCCCAGGAGCACTGTTATTCCTGATTTCTTCATTTTTTACCCTCAGTTTTTATCTTATTTTGATAGATTTTTAAGAGATAATTAAAAAATAACTAAAAGATGATTAATTTTTAATTAAATATATTTATTTGCAACATATGTAGTGCTTATACTACATATGTAGTATGTTGAACAATATATAACTTATGTTCATTACTGCTATTTTTTTTCAGGAATCTAGCGGGACCTTTCGTTCAACCATCCTACAAGAGGCGGTACCCAGCAAAGGTTTGCAGCAATTGTCTCAAGAGCTGTAAAAGTCTGGGTTGTAGGGCTGAAACCTAGAATTCTCACTCCAAGGAGTGCAATGGGAACAAAGATTATGATCAGTAAACTTGCAAGCATGACAGGGTGTCTGATATATTTACTAAACCCGGCTTTCCATGACCCTTCTTTCCGGCGCAGGAAAAGTATGCCTGAAATATTTGCTCCTATCTGGTCGCTTAGAGCATAAAAATAAGGGATGTAAAAGCCTTCTACCCCGTAGATATCTATCCCAACAAGCCTGCTTCCAAGATCAATAACCCAGGGAATCATAATCCCAAACAATTTTCCCCATCCATAAGCTTCTGCCATGCTGTTCTCAGCTTTTCGAAGCCTCTGGCGAATAGAAAAAATCCCTTCAAAAATACTTTCTCCTTCTCCGGAGAGCGTTCTAACGAACCATTGCCCAACTGCACTTTGTTGATACCCTTGCTGATCCAGAAAAAAGCCTGCTAAAAGTCCTAAAATGTAGCCCGGTATAGTATATTTGATTATCTCGGAAAATTCCTCTCCTTGTTCTGGGAAATTTTCTTCAGAATCATTCTCAAAGAATTGGACTTCGTTCTTTTGCATTTTGTTTCGCCTTTCATCTTGTCTTTGGCTTTCTTATATTAACTAATCTGTACTTTGTGAAAGAAATAGTTCAACGCTAAAGGTCTTTTATTTTAAACGATTTGGAAATCATTTAGGATCGGGAATTTGGAAAAATTTATTTAAAAATCAGGAAACCTGGGAAATACATATTAACCGGCTTGTCAGATTATATTCTGGAGAGTATATGAAAGTTTATACCTGTGGCACCATTGACATTGCTCCTACGATTTCCAGATTACTGAAAGTTCCCATGGTTCCTCCATCCGGCAAGCCAATTCCTGAGGTGGAGAGATATGCAAAAGAAAAAGGCTGCAAGAGGGCAGGAATTATAGTGGTGGATAGCCTTGGATATGCCCTTTACATCCATTTTTCTGAAGTAATGAAAAATTTAAGCGAATTTGCAGAAAAAGGGCTTTTGTTCAAATGCAAATCCTATGCGACCATAACCTCTCCTGCGATTGCATCAATTTTTACAGGCTATAAGCCTGAAGAACATAATATCTATTCAACGTCTGATATCTATTCGGAAAGGGCAAAAGACTCTGAAAATCCCAGGCTCAAGAGTATCATGGAATGGGCCTACAGGGCAGGTATGAAAGTATCTGCAGTTATTGAATCCGAAGGAGCAGAAAGTTTCAGGGGAAGAATAAAAGACTTTTATGGAGTCCCAAATTCTGAAGATATTCTGGATTATGACAGGAAAATTACCGACTATGCCGTACCGGCCCTGAAAGAAAAACCTGACATCCTGGCAGTGCATTTAAGAGCGCTTGACCGCTACTCTCATAGGGCGGAGAATTGGGACGAATTAAGAGAAGCTGCAATAGCCGTGGATACAAATTTAGGGAGGATCTTCCAGGAAGCTGAAAAAGGCACTATTTTCTTTATCTGTGGAGACCATGCAGTGCATGGAGGTAAAAAATGGCTGCAAAATGCTACAGAAGAACAGATCAATAATCATAAAGAAAATCTTGTAGCCCTGATTGTAGGCTGCACATAACATCTTTCAGATTTTGTTTACCCCGTGGCTAATTAAGTACTCAGCCTCAAATCTTTATTTAATGATTTGTAATTATTTGTCGCCTGGTTTTTAATTACAGAATCCGAAATGTCTAAACCAACATTTCAATTAATATTTAAAAGAAGAACTTTTTCTTTTCTATCCTTTTATCTGATTGTTGATTCTATATGGAATTATTCTTTTTTATAATATTCAACTTTCCTCATATAATATTCTTTTTCCTCTATCATAACCTGTATTTTTATATATTATTTCTCTTATAGTAAGATTCTCTTAATAAATAATTGGTTATTGTGTAAAAAAATTCTCTTCATCTATATCTTCTCTGGTTATGTAAAATATATTTTCTCCAGAACAGGCAGTTTTCTGAAAAATACTACGACCAGTATTGAAGTAAGTAGCATATTCAGGATTGAGAGGATTGGAGAATTATATATAATTTCTTTTACATTTATGAAAATATTTAGAATCAGAATGAGAAGTAAAGATGTAAAAGAATGATACAATAAAATTATGAGTGAGTGTTTCCCTAAAAATACGAAAGAATTTGTTAGTATGTTCTCTTTCTTGCTGAGCTCTTTTGCAATTCCAATAATCATCGTGGTGCCAAGTAATCCTCCAATGTAAAAAATTGGGAGATTGGCATAATTTCTTGTATTCATGTCTACTCTTCCATTAAATGAGATAACGAAGTAGAGCAGCAAAATCAGGACACTACAGTAAAGTATTTTTTTTAGGTTTTCAGAACCATTGCGATCCAACCAGGCTAACCGGGCATATCTTTCCCTATTCCCACTGGTCAAATAAGCTAAAAACATAAAAAACATTGAGACACAGGCAATATCAAATCCCCAGGGAAGAAATATATGCTTGCTAATTTCAAAACCAGACAGGAGAAATAAGACTCCTAAAAGTCCGCTAATTCTTAATCCGTATTTCTCATGAGTAAATGCAAGGATATATAAAAGTAAAAAAGCACAGAAAAGACTTAACAAAAACCAGGACGGAATGTTTAGTGTATTTGTGTATATGGTAGGAGGATCTAATGGGGCTCCATTTCCATAAAAAATTCCTATCAAATGTTTTAATGGAGGTTTTTCATTAAAAGAATATATTTTAAAGAAAGAAAGCACAGCATACGTGCATAATATGATAATATTCGTTATAAAATAAGGGATTACAAGCCTTTTAAACTTCAAAGCCATAAATCGATTGGGATCCTGTTTATATTTACTATGATTATATAAGTATCCACTAAGGAAAAAGAATAAAGGCATATTAAATGTTGAAATTATAACTATAGCTGATTGATTAAAATTACTGTGTCCAAGTATAACTAAGAGAATGCCAATGCCTTTTGCAGTATCAATCCATTTTTCGTATGTCATAATTTATGGAGTATATTTTCCGGTTTCTTAAATTAAGCTTGTGATATAAATAATTTTTACGTTATAAAATATTATAGTATTTTGTAATATTTTATAACATTTTAAAATGCGCAGGCATAACTAAAATGACCATCCAATATCATTTATTCTCTTTTTTCTAATTTAATTTCACAACTTTACGTGAATTATTAACCTGTCTTTCAATTATTTCATATCTATAAGAAGTTCTGTATATTTTTATATACTTTTACTTTTATCCATGATCCTATATTTCTTATTTCTTTTATTTTTTCTTTCCTTTTTTAAGCATAAGTATTATAGACAAAATTCCAAATAACTCTAGTATCAATATAAATGAAAGAATGTTTTTTATCATGGATTTAGGGCCTGCACCTTCAGTTAAATATTCAATATTTTTCATATCCCGGAGAAAATTCTGTTCTATTGAGGGTTTCAATTCTTCAACTGCTGTAGTGTTAGCAGCAGATAAAGCACGTTCTCCTGCGGAGACAATTTCTTTGTTTATGAGCTTTACTCGGGCTTTATTTTCATCCAGATCACTTGAATTTAAATCTTCAGCGTATCCATTAATTATCTTATAAGCTTTTTCAGAGTAAGCATTATTCTTTTCTGAAAAACCTGTATTGCTCTCTAATTGCCTGCTGCTAATCTGACAATAGTCATTACCCGTGCCAGAATAGTTATTAGAGTAATTCTCATTAGTTGAGTAATTTTCGGCATTAGAAAAATTCTCATTCTCAGAATAATTACTGTTATTAATAATGCCTGTCAAATTGCTTGTATCTGTACTGATTGGCATGCCTGTATTTCCCATACCCTCTACATGGATGAAATTTATAGCTTCTTTTGAATCTATGCCGATATCATTGCTAACTCGCAAGCTTACAGAATAAACCCCTGGGGTAGTATAGGTGTGTACAGGACTTTTTTCAGTCGAATTATTTCCATCTCCAAAATTCCATAAGGTATCACTGGCATTTTCCGAAAGGTCATAAAATTCTACTGTAAGGGGAGCTTGGCCGCTTGTAACACTTGCACTTAGTTTAGCTTCAGGAAGCAGTGTAAAAGAGGGGGTCATAACACGAATAACAGTGCATGCCAAAGAACTCCCATTCTCATTAGTTGCTTTCAGAGAAACCGTATAATTTCCAGGGCAGCAAAAAGTGTGCCTAGGTGTTGAACAGCATGTCTCTTTTCCATCTCCAAAATTCCAGGTTAGAAAATCGGCATTTTCGGAAAAATCAATGAATTGGACTGTAAGAGGGACGCTCCCGCTGGTAACATTAGCCCCGAATTTAGCTTCAGGAAGAATTGGAGCAGACGGGTCCAGAGCTTTTAGAACTTTTATAGTTACATATTTTGAATCTGTCCCGTTTTCATTTGTTACATTCAGGACTACTGTATAGTTCCCTTCATCAAGGAAAGTATAGAGTGGAGCAGAAGAATTCGAAATTTCCCAGTCTCCAAAGCTCCAGGACAAGGAGTTTGCATTTTCCGAAAAATCTTTGAATTCAACTGTCAAAGGAGCATATCCAAAAGTGACGTTTGAAGTAAAAATTGCTTTTGGAAGTATGGGAGGCTCCGGAATAAAACTAATTAAAGGCCTCAAGTCCTTACTATCTTTCTGGTGAGAAATTAGATACGCTGTATCTCCAATCCCATCGTTGTCCTCGTCTTTACCTGTGTAATCGCTCCAGTAGTTTCCTGAAGTACAATTCCAGGTGTTGTACTGGTTACCTACAGCGTTTTTTGTATTATTGAAATAATTGTTATAAATAGCATTGTCAGCAGAATTAAGAGATTTTATCCCGCATTCAAGATTCGAGAATACGAGATTATCGCTTAAGGTGTTGTTTTTAGATTTGGACAGGCAAATTCCAATTTCGTTATTTGAGATGTTATTTCCATTAATTAGGCAGTTCTGGACATTATTAAGATAAATTGCACAGTTACCCTCAATTATAGTAAATTCGTTAACAGTTACGTTATTAGCAAGTATTTCAATGACACTTTTCTTTTTGTCCTTTGCAACAATAATAGTATCTGCTGGATTTTTTGACTCTGCTGTTAAGGTTAGAGTCTCCTGTAAAATCTGAACATTTTCATTGTAAGTGCCGGGTCTGACAAAAATTGTGTCTCCTGGTGAAGCTTTATCTACTGCAGCCTGAATCGATTCTCCTGGCGAAACGTAAATATTTTCTATAGCTCCAGCTTGCGTAATTGCAAACAGAGTCAACAATACTCCAAATAAAGATATATATTTGAAAAATTTGATTTTTGTCATTTTAACCCGCGTATTGATCCAGGAATTTAGAAACAATTTTTATAAGGATAAGATATAAAATTATTGATTTAATAAAATATTGAGTGGAAGAAATTAAAATTGAAATAAGCAAAAAATTGAAACTGAATATAGCTTATTATCAAGGTTTATCGCCTTAATGCTTGTATCCTATATAAAATACAAATATTGTAAAAATGGATAAAGTTTTCTTTATAATTTAATTAAAAAAGAAAAATAGAGAGCAATAATTTTACCAAAAAAATGCTTTTTTTGCTGCTTTTTTTTAGCATATTCTATCTTCTAATTCTTCTTGCCCGAGTAAATTTATGTAATTTTTTATATTTTACAGGCATTCAATGGTTTAAAATTATCTTCTTATATGAGTTTAATTCCTGAATATTTGCATTTGAGCAATAAATAAATTTAGGCAATAAATATTGTATTCGGCTGGGGCAGGCTAGTTTTATCGATTAAAAGCAATTTTTCTATTTCTGCAGTTTTAACTTCTACAAGTCTCTGTAGGGAAACTATAGAAAAAATGCTAAATGATAATGTATATTAATGATAATTCTCAATGCTACAGGAAGAAAAACCTCCTTTCAAAAGAAGTTTAGCCTTATAATGCACAAGGTTTTTAAGCAAATCTTAAGTTAATCTTGAAAAATCCAGCTGGAGAAGATCTAACATGCAGGAGAAAATAAAAGAAATTGCAACCCGAGTCCGTGAGTTGAGGGAAATTTCGGAGATCCCTACTGAAGATATGGCAAAATATCTGGAGGTATCGGATGAGACCTACCAGAATTATGAAAACGGAAATGAAGACATTCCGGCAAGCATACTTTTTGAAATTGCGCACAAGCTGCATGTAGACATGGCTACCCTTTTAACAGGAGAGGAGCCGCGCATGAACATATTTACCGTTACCAGAAACGGGAAAGGCGTTAGCGTTGAAAGAAGGAAGCAATATAAATACCAAAACTTGGCTGAAAAATTCATTCATAAAAAAGCTGAGTTTTTTATAGTCTCGGTTGAACCAAAGCCACAGGGCTCAAAACCCGAGACAAATTCCCACCCCGGGCAGGAATTTAACTATGTGCTTGAGGGGAGCTTAAAAGTCTATATCCATAATAATGAAATTACTCTCAAAGAAGGCGATTCCATCTATTTCGATTCTAATTATGAGCATGCTATGGAAGCCCTTGAAGGAAAGCCTGCTAAGTTTCTGGCTGTTATCTTATAAAAGTGGATTATAAAATGCAGTAAGAGTTTGTAAAAAGCAGTAAATACGTTTTTAAGTTATATTTATCTTAAATTATATTTGGTCTTAAATTTTAAACAATTATTCTTAACTAAAATATACTTAGATAAAACGGGTGCCCACAATGACCTCTTTGCTAAGCCATTATGTTTCAAAGACCGATTTTGAGTCTTATGAGGATTTTGAGAAAAATTTTAAAATCCTTGTTCCTGAAAATTTCAATTTTGCATATGATATTGTAGATGTTTATGCCAGAGATTCCCCTGAAAAACTTGCCATGATCTGGTGCGATGATAATGGAGAAGAAAGAAGCTTCACTTTCAAGGATATGAAGTATTACAGCGATAAAGCTGCAAATTTCTTTACAAAACACGGAATAGGAAAAGGCGACTATGTGATGCTTACCTTAAAGAGCAGGTATGAGTTCTGGTATTGCATCCTTGGGCTTCATAAAATTGGAGCTATTGCCGTACCTGCAACCCATATGCTCAAAACCAGGGATATCGTTTACAGGATTCAGAAAGCCGATTTGAAAATGATAGTTTGCATCTCAGAGGATGAAGTTCCTGAACAGGTAGATGAGGCCCATGCTCAGTGCGGCGATATCCCTCTCAAAAAAGCGGTTGTCGGGAAGGAAGTAAAGGAAGGCTGGATTGATTTCCGAAAGGAATTTGAAGAAATTTCCCCTGATTTTAAACGCCCTAAAGGAGATGCCGCTACAACAAACAATGATATTTCTCTGGTTTATTTCTCTTCAGGAACTGCAGGCTTCCCTAAAATGGTAGAGCACGATTTTACCTATCCTCTAGGCCACATCCTTACAGCAAAATACTGGCAGAACGTAGAAGACAACGGCCTGCATTACACAGTTGCTGACAGCGGCTGGGGAAAATGTGTCTGGGGAAAACTCTACGGGCAGTGGATAGCAGGTTGTGCGGTGTTTGTTTATGATTATGACAGGTTTGAAGCTAAAAATATGCTTGAAAAAGCTTCAAAATTCGGAGTAACAACTTTCTGCGCGCCTCCTACGATTTATCGTTTCCTGATTAAAGAAGATCTTACCCATTATAATTTTGGGTCTTTGAAATATGCGGTTGTTGCAGGTGAACCTCTGAATCCTGAGGTATTTAACAGGTTCCTGAAATTTACCGGAATAAAGCTAATGGAAGGCTTCGGACAGACTGAAACCGTTGTGACCATAGCAACTTATCCATGGATGGAACCCAAGCCCGGATCCATAGGAAAGCCAAGCCCTGGATATAAGATCGAACTTATGGACAGGGAAGGGAGAATCTGCGAGGTAGGGGAAGAAGGAGAAATAGTGATTAATACAAAGCAAGAGAAGCCTGTGGGTTTGTTTGTCCATTATGGACACGATCCTGAAAAAACTTACGAAACCTGGCATGACAACTACTACCACACAGGAGATATGGCCTGGATGGATGAAGATGGGTATCTCTGGTTCGTAGGAAGAGCCGACGATATTATTAAGACCTCAGGATACAAGGTAGGGCCCTTTGAGGTTGAAAGTGCCCTCATTCAGCATCCTGCAGTTCTCGAATGTGCAATTACAGGCGTTCCCGATTCTGTAAGAGGACAGATTATTAAGGCGACAGTGGTCCTTACAAAAGAATATACTGCTGGAGAAGGACTTAAGAGAGAACTTCAGGAGCACGTTAAAAATGTCACAGCTCCTTACAAATATCCAAGGATTATAGAATTTGTAGACGAACTCCCAAAAACCATAAGCGGAAAAATACGCAGGGTTGAAATCCGGGATAAAGATCAAAATCAATAATTTAAAATGAGTGGAGATTATAAGGAAGATAAACTTCAAATAAAATATTTTCACTTATCGGTAAATAAAATAGGAAAATAAAATAAACTGAAAGATATAAATCTAAAATAAAAAATCCAGAATAAAATAAAAAACATAAATCTGAAATAAAAAGAAAAAATAAAAAATGTAAGGCAAAAATAGAAAACATACAGACTAAAGAAGATCAGAAAAGTTTCAAATTTATTCTGAAAAGCAAATTCTAAAATTTTTTTCTTATAAGTCTCTTCGTTGAGTAAAAGATTCAAAAAGAAATAAATATTTGAACTTTTCAGAAAAAGTTTACTTTCAGACCTTTATTTGGAATTATGTTCTCTGCCTTAATTTTCCTATTTAATATATAATCTAAGTAGAATATAATTATGTAGAATATTATTACTATATTATTAATAGATCCTTAATTTGAATAATTCACCCTATAACTTACGTTCTTTGAAATCTTATGTAAATTTCACCCTTGAGATCAGGGTATTTTAACATATAGAAGTAATTATGATTAAAATTGTATAAATAAGAAATCAGTCTGAAAGTCGGATAAATGAAATTTAAAGTGATGTTAAGATCCGGATAAATTCTCGGTATATAAGCTTAAAATTTAAGCTTAAAATTCAAAATTATTTAAAGAATTATTCCAATTTTCTAAAACAGAGACGAGGGCCCTATAATGGCAAAGAGTAATGAAAAAGAAGCATATCCTGTTATCAATATCCTGGAGTGTAAGGCTTGCGGGCGCTGCTTGCTTGCCTGTCCCAAAGGTGTATTGTCTATGAGTGAAAACCTGAACGCTAGGGGATACCATTATATTGAATATAAAGGAGAAGGCTGCTCAGGCTGTGTAAGTTGTTATTATACCTGCCCTGAACCTTCTGCAATTGAGATTCATATCCCCCTGAAAAATGAGGATGCAAAGTAAAATAAGAGGAGGAAAAAGATGGCAACACAGCTTATAAAAGGCAACTCTGCAATAGTTGTCGGATCACTTTACGCCGGATGCGACTGTTTCTTTGGATATCCCATAACTCCGGCAAGTGAGATTCTGCATGATGCATCCAAATATTTCCCGCAGATCGGAAGAAAGTTTGTTCAGGCCGAATCTGAAGAGGCAGCAATCAATATGGTTTACGGAGGCGCGGCTGCAGGACACAGGGTAATGACTTCTTCTTCAGGCCCGGGAATCAGCCTGATGCAGGAAGGGCTTTCTTATCTTGCTGGCGCAGAGCTTCCCTGTGTGGTTATAGACATCATGAGGGCCGGGCCTGGACTTGGAAATATAGGGCCTGAACAGGCAGACTATAATCAGGTAGTAAAAGGAGGAGGGCACGGGAATTACAAGAATATCGTGCTCGCCCCAAACTCAGTGCAGGAAATGTGCGATTTCACCATGAAAGCTTTTGAGCTTGCTTTCAAATATAGAAACCCTGCAGTGGTACTTGCGGACGGCGTACTTGGCCAGATGATTGAGTCTCTCGAATTCCCCAGGAAAGCCATTGTCCCTGAAATTGATGCAGCCTGGGCTGTAAACGGGACAGCCGAAACCCGGGCCAATCTTATAACCTCAATTTTCCTGGATTTCAATGAACTCGGAAAATTCAATGAAAAACTTCAGGCAAAATATGACCTTATCAGGCAGAATGAGATAGATTACGAGGAATACCTGACCGAGGACGCTTCTATAGTACTTGTCTCCTATGGAATTAGCAGCAGGATTTGCAGGTCAGCCGTTGACCTTGCAAGGCAGGAAGGGCTCAAAGTCGGGCTTTTCAGGCCAAAGACCCTTTTCCCATTCCCTGAAGCTCAACTTAAAGCTCTTGCAGATAAAGGCTGCTCCTTTATAGCTGTAGAAATGAGCAACGGACAGATGCAGGATGACATCAGGCTTTCAATTGGATGTTCGCAACCCGTAGAACTTGTAAACCGTATGGGTGGGAACCTTATCACCCTTGACCAGATTATGGAAAAAATCCGAAAAGTTGCAGGGGAGGCATAAATATGGTAGCAGAAATTATTAATGGTGAAAAAGTTATAGGCAGGCCAAAAGCTCTATACGCTGATTACCCCCGTAAAGGGGGAGCAGCTTCTACAGCTACCCACTACTGTCCAGGCTGTGGGCACGGGGTTTTGCACAAATTGATTGCTGAAGCAGTAGACGACCTTGGGATCCAGGAAAGAACTGTGACAATCAGCCCTGTGGGATGCGCAGTATTTGCTTATTATTATTTTGATACAGGAAATATCCAGGTAGCTCATGGGAGAGCTCCTGCTGTAGCCACAGGCGTTTCCAGAGCTGAAGAAAATGCTGTGGTAATTTCCTATCAGGGAGATGGAGATCTGGCCTCAATAGGGCTTAACGAAACCCTTCAGGCTGCAAACCGCGGAGAAAAGATTGCGGTTTTTTTCGTAAATAATACAGTTTACGGAATGACAGGAGGGCAGATGGCCCCTACGACTCTTGTAGGTGAAAAAACCACTACATGTCCTGAAGGCCGGGACCCACGTTTTGCAGGTTATCCTCTTCATATGTGCGAGCTTCTGAATAACCTTAAGGCTCCTGTCTTTATTGAAAGGGTTTCGGTTTCTGATATTTCTCATATTCGAAAAGCCAGAAAAGCAATTAGAAAGGCTCTTGAAATTCAAAGGGACGGCAAAGGATACGCTTTTGTTGAAGTCCTGTCAGCCTGCCCTAATAATCTTAAAATGGACGCGCAGGAGGCTATTGATTTCATTAATCAGGAAATGGAAGAGGAGTTCCCTCTCAAAAATTTCAGGGACAATTCCGAAGAAGTTGAGCCTCTGAACCGCGGAATAAGTGATTTCAGCACCGAAGCACTTGAGAAGCTTTTCGGGATTGAGGGAGACCTTGAAGCGAAGATTCCTAGAAGGGATTTTGCCCCGATCCAGACAAAGATTGCAGGCTTCGGAGGGCAGGGCGTACTGAGTATGGGAATTATTCTGGCCCAGGCAGGAGTAAAAGCAAACCTTAACGCTTCCTGGTTTCCCTCTTATGGGCCTGAACAGAGAGGAGGCACATCAAACTGTTCAGTTGTAATTTCCGGCCAGGAAATTGGGTCTCCTACAGTCTATACCCCGGATATTCTTGTTGCCATGAACCGTCCATCCCTTGAAAGGTTCCAGGGAGTGGTCCGAGAAGGCGGTTTGATCCTTTATGATTCTTCAATTGGAGATACGCAGACTCCAGAGAGTGTAAATGCAATTTCAGTCCCTGCAACTGAAAAAGCCAAGGAAGCCGGCTCTGAGCAGGCAGCTAATACTTTTATGCTTGGGGTACTTGTAGGATTAAATGCAACAGGCCTGGAAGAAAAAGCATTTAAAGAAGCTCTTGCTGAAAATTTTGCAGGCAAACCAAAGGTAATTGAATTTAACCAGCAGGTACTTGAAGCAGGCGCAGAATGGGCCCGAAATAATATTAAATTCTAAGAGAAGCAAGGCGTAAAACACTTTATTGAATCTAAGTTAGGGATTGAATCAGTTTAATAAATTGAACATATTAATAATCCTAACTTAGAAAATTCTTTTTTAACAGATGTTATAAGCAGTTAATCTAGCAAAGTGAGAAATTTACTGCTTTTTTCCTTTACTTTTATTTATTTTCTATTTATTTTTTTGTGTTCTTTCACATTTCCTGTTCAGCCTGACGGGTAAATTAGTATTAAACTAGAATTAAATTAGAATTATGGTCTTGAAAACAACTATTTACATTTGGGTTCTAATTACTAAATAAAACCACGGAATATGGGGTAAGGAAATGAATTAGTTCTATTTCAAGTGTAATTATTTGCGTAAATGAGTATAATTAGAATTAAAATAGAATTAAAAAGAATTTAACAAAAAAAGGCTAAGAGGCGTTAAACCGGGTCAAAAATATACGAATTTTAGAAAGTACATTATTTATAGCTTGAGTGTCCATATGAATATTAAAATATGGACATTATAAAAATTACGAAAAACATACAAGCAAGATTCTAACTTATATTTAAGATTTTTCAAAAATGAGAAAAGCGCAAGAAACAAGAATGAAGAAGTAGATGGTAGGGTTCGAGTCCCTATTCTCGTCCCTACCTGCGATCCAACCCAAAGATTAAGAGGAAACCCTATTACTCTTAATCTATTTCCTTATAACAACGTGGGCATATATATCATAACCGACCTAAAAAACTGTTAGTAATCTGAAAATTTAATTACTGAATATTCTTTTTTCTAAATAAAAGTTTTAATTGGATTAAAATTTTTAATCAAAATATAAAATAAAGATTATTTAATTAAAATTATATAAACTGTTTTTTATTTTAACCTTATGTTTATTTTCGTTTTTCACAAAGATATATAAATGGTATTTATATGTTAAGTTTAATCATTTAGTCTTTTAATTATTTAAACATTAAAAAATAAGTCAATCAAAATTAATAAAAATTTATAAAACTTTTCCAGAGAAAGTTTGTATAAATCTTAGATGGAATTTATATAAATATTATCTTTATATCAAGTTTATTTTGTGTTTTTGCAAAGGAAATCTCTTAATTTGCTTGAAAATATTTGTTCCAAAGGATTTTGTGGGTGGTAATTCATTAAGGATGTATTTTAATAATATTTTGCAATTTGAGCCTTTTATAGATAAAAATTAAAATTGATCTTTGGATAATTCTTAAATTTTGGAAATTTAAAAATTTAGGAACAATCATAAGCTTTATTTAAATTAAGAACATTATGAAAAAGAAAAAGAGTATTAGAAAATTACTTATAAAGTATTGGTTAATATAATTTTAAGATCTAATTAAGAAGTAGATGGTAGGGTTCGAGTCCCTATTCTCGTCCCTACCTACGATCCAACCCAAAGATTAAGAGGAAACCCTATTACTCTTAATCTATTCATTTTATAACTCTTTATACATATATATCATAACCGATACAAAAAATCTTTTCTAACATTAATTTTTGATGAGATCAAAATATTTTTCCTGCTTCAAATTTTTAACCTTATGACTTAACTATTTTTAATAAAAATATAGTAAATATAAATATCTAATTTTCAGTACAAATTTTTATTAAAAATTTAAGTGGCGGAAATTTAGTAATTTATAAATAGATAAATTCTATTAGAACCTGATATTTCAATACAATTAATTAAGACTGGATATCTTAAAAATTTAAATTTAATTATTAAATTGATATTTTTCAAAATCAAGCAAATAATCAAAAATTGATATGTATTATTTTAATAAACAAATTAATTTTAAAGGAATTCAATAAATTTACAACTAAAAACAAGGTAAATTTCTTAAAAACTTATTTTAATTAAGTATCTTACTTTCGGTCAAATATAAATAAAAGAGTGATTATTAAGTACATTAAAAATATAAGAAACCGGTTTAAAAATATTCTTCTTAACAAATTAAAACTAGTTGATAGGGATCCTGTTCCCATTTTCGGATCCCTATCGATGATCCAACCCCAATAGATTGAGAGGAAACCCTTTGACTCTCAATCTATAATTTCTTATAATTTGTTTAATCTATATATTATATCCTTTCTAGAAAATATGCTCTCATTAAATATATTTAAGAAGCTTACTATTTTCTCATAGTTAAATAATTTCAAGAGACCAAAATTTTTCAAGAAATTAATTAAGAAATAATAAGAATTAGATCCGGGTAATTTACGTTTTCCTTAGAAACCTTTTCCTGTCTTTTAAATTAGATTTTTTGCGCTACCATTTTATCTGTATTTAATCTCAGATTTCTGTCCCCTTGCAAACCTGGCGCCCATAGCAAAAGCTTTTTCGCAGTCCTTAGGAAAAACTTCTGCTCTTCTCCTGGCCTTTTCTTCAGGATCAAAAATATCCGCAACATATTTTGTATAGTCATCAAACTGATAGGTATCAGTACTGCACAGGGATTCGGAGTATCCAAAGATAAGATTCGTGACCCATTCGTTTAATCCAATAAGCGTGTTAATACCAGTCATCTCAAAGAGATCTTCTGTGACATTCATTGTATAGATATAACCTACAGGTATATTTTTTGGGTAAAGCGTTCGTGTACTTTCAGAATAAACAAGGTACGGGAATATATATCGCTCCAAGAAGGATCTCATTTCACCCGTACAGTTTCCTAGATATATAGGTGATCCCAGTATAACTGCATCAGAATCTCTCAATTTATCCAGTACGGGAGTCAGCTCATCTTTAACTGCACATTTTCCATAGCTTTTCCCATTTTTCAATTTGCAGGCAAAGCAGCTTATACACCCTTTAAAATTGAGGTCGTAAAGGTGAATTAGTTCTGTTTCTGCCCCTTCTGAAGCTGCGCCTTCAAGAGCTTTTTCCAATAAAGTCGCTGTATTCCATTTCTTTCTGGGGCTGCCGTTTATCGCAATTACTTTCATAGTTATCCTCCTATCTCTTTCCTTAATTGACAGAATAGTTCTTCAGGATGGGATTAAATTATAATTTAAATCTCTGCTTTGATCAATGTTATGAGTAATTCTGGATTATTTGTAGCTATTCCAAAACCATTATAATTTTATTTAAATTTAAAAAAGGTTTTTCCTATTGAATATAGAGAACTTCATGCATGGAATAAACTAAAAAGAATTATTAGGCTCATAAGTCCAGTTTAAATCGTTAAATCAGTTTTTTCAAAAAATCGGTTTAAAAAAGTAAATTAATTTGATTAATTATTATTTGGATTAATTATTAAATATAAAATATTTAACTGTTTAAATATTTATTCAATTTTTGAATAATTCACACTAAATTTAAAAGAATTTTAATTTAAAAGAGTAGTTACAAAAAGTTTCAATATTTTGAATATTTATAAATGAAATTCCTAAAAATAGGTTTTGAATAAAACAGGAAAATCAGGAATTAAAGACAGGAATCACGATGATTAGACTATGATTCCTGTTCCATAAAACCAATTTGTTTATTTACAGGTTTTGCATGGATGCAAAACTGTTTCCTGAATATGAGGTTACAGCCCCTGACAGGTCAAGGTCCAGGGCTTCTTTCAGGACTTCTTCAATAGTCTCTACAGGCACGAATTTAAGTTCGTTTCTGACATCTTCAGGTACATCTTCAAGGTCCCTTTCATTTTCTTTTGGCAGGATGACCTTTTTAATTCCTGCCCTGTGCGCTGCCAGAACTTTCTCTTTTATGCCTCCGACAGGCAGTACAGCTCCACTGAGAGTGACCTCCCCTGTCATGGCAATTTTCGGATCAACGATTTTTCCGGTAATCAGAGATGTCAGTGCAGTAAGAAGGGTTACTCCTGCAGAAGGCCCGTCTTTGGGGGTTGCTCCTGAAGGTACGTGGATGTGGATGTCGCTTGAAGTAAAGTCAAAACTGTTTGCTGCAGTATGTGCAAGCCTTGATCTGACAAGACTCAGGGAAATCTTTGCAGATTCCTTCATTACATCTCCAAGCTGGCCTGTAAGGGTAAGCTTTCCTGTGCCTGGCATAAATGTGCCTTCAATAAAGAGGATATCTCCTCCTACAGGTGTCCAGGCAAGCCCCGTAACCACTCCAGGGACATTTTCTTTTCTGGCTTCTTCCTGTCGGATAATTTCTTTTCCAAGGATCTGGGAAAGCATATCCTTCTTTACAACATAAGGAAGCTCGACATCTCCTGAGACAATTTTCTCAGACACAAATCTTGCAGTCTTTGCAAGCTGTTTTTTAAGCCCGCGCACTCCTGCTTCCCTTGTATATTTATCGATAATTGTCTTCAGGGCTTCGTCTTCGAACCTGAGCTTGTCTGCATCAAGGCCGTGATCTTCGAGGATATATGGAATCAGGTGGTCTTTTGCAATTGCAAGCTTTTCGTTTTTTGTGTAACCTGAAATTTCAATAGTTTCCATCCTGTCAAGCAGAGGCCAGGGAATATTAGCCATAGAGTTTGCAGTTGCTATGAAGAGCACATCCGAGAGGTCGTATGGAACTTCCAGGTAATGATCTGAGAAGGTGCTGTTCTGCTCCGGGTCAAGGACTTCAAGGAGAGCACTTGATGGATCTCCTGAATAAGAAGCTGAAAGCTTGTCAACTTCATCAAGGATAAAGACAGGATTCTTTGTACCTGCTTTTCTCATACCCTGTATGATCCTTCCAGGCAGAGCTCCGACATATGTACGCCTGTGGCCCCTGATTTCGGCTTCATCTTTTACACCGCCAAGGCTTGCTCTGACATATTTTCTGCCAAGGGCATCAGCAATGCTTTTTCCAAGGCTTGTTTTTCCTGTTCCTGGTGGGCCTATAAAGAGGAGAATTGAACCCTGCTTGTCGTGTTTAAGTTTCATTACAGCCAGGTGCTGAATAATCCTCTCTTTGACCTTTTCAAGCCCATTATGGTTGTCTTCAAGCACTTTGCGAGCTTCGGCAATATCGATGCTCTTTTTCT
>JBNAKO010000071.1:0-23512 GCA_049706495.1 Methanosarcina sp.
GTTTGATTTTATTCCAGAATTCTTCAGGGATCTCGTAGTCGTGTCCGTTTTTTCGTGTTGCCACTAATCAACATTACACTAAAATGTAGTTATTTTACTTTTCGGATAGGCTCTTAATCTAAATAAAATAATAGAATTTAAAAAGATAAAACTAACTAAAAGAACTATAAGCAGAAGTAATCTCTTTAAGTATTATTTAGCTTTCCTGAAACTTCTGCTAATTCCTGCTTTCATTTCTCTTAATTACTGAAAATCTGTAATTACTGGTTTTTAGATTATATTATCTGCAGATTATATAGATATATAGTTTTAAAAGCTGCAGGAAATTAATAAAAAATCGGTAATATAACATGTTTCTTATTGAATTAAAATATCTCAAAATTTAAAGAAAAGGTAACAGCAATAGAGAAGGAAAAAAGGTAGAATAAGTTAAGAGATAAAAAGTTATAACCACATAAACCAAAATAAAAAATAAGTAAAATGGATAATAAAAATATTAGATAGAGAATCTCTCTACCCTTTTATCAGCACTTTTCTGTTCCTGCTTGACCTGAGTTATCAGCTTCTCAAGCTGGTCCCTTGAAATGCTTTTATGTTTTTCTTCAGTGCAGACCTTAACTTTCTCAATGAGAGCGCAGAGTTCTTCTCTTTCAAGGCAAAGGCCTATGCTATTAATAATGCCCTTTAGGGCTTTAGTCCCTGTATGTTTCCCAACAACAAGGTTGCGTTTTCCGCCAACCATTTCAGGGAGGAAAAGCTCGTAAGTGCGGGGCTCTTCAAGGATTGCAGCAACGTGAATTCCGGATTCATGCGTAAAAGCATTTTGTCCGACAATGGCTTTGTTGACCTGAGGAGGGATATTCGAATATTCCGAAACCATTTCCGAGAGGGCAGTAAGTTTTGTTGTGTCGTAGCGGTCGATTCCGTACTGCACCCTGAGGGCTACCATTACTTCTTCTAAAGAGGCGTTTCCTGCCCTCTCTCCGATCCCATTAACTGTTGTATGAAGCTGCTTTGCTCCGGCTTCGGCGGCTGCAAGGGTATTTGCAGTTGCCATCCCAAGATCGTCATGACAGTGAATACAGATGTCAGTGTTTACGGATTTGTAAATTTCACTTACAAGATATTTTGTTGTTGTAGGATTAAGGATACCAACCGTATCTGCAAGACTTACATACTGCACTTTATATTCGTTTTCAACTTCTTTGAAAGCCTGTTTAAGGCGTTCGATTGGGGTTCGGCTTGAATCTTCAGCCGCAAAACGCACTTTTAAGCCGTGGTCAGTTGCGTACTCAATAGTTTCCTTGGCGCAGCCAAGCATGTCTTCAAATCCTCTGTGATATTTATATTTTAAATGCATATCAGACATTGCAATAAAAATACTTACAATATCAACATCGCATTCAAGCGCAGCATCTACATCGCCTTTGACAGCTCTTGAAAGACAGCAGATCCTTGCCTTAAAGCCCTGGTTTGCAATTTCCTTTACGGTTTCTTTCTCATTTGCAGAAACAACTGGAAATCCAGCTTCTATAACCTCAATACCCATAGAATCAAGTTCGCTGGCAACTGCCAGCTTCTGTTCTTTTGTAAACACAACACCTGGGGTTTGCTCCCCGTCCCTGAGTGTTACATCACAGATTTCGATATCCAGGGGGCGATATTCGATAAAATCCATAAGTGTATTTCTGGAATACTGCTCGCTCTCTGACATGGTTACTGCTTCCTTTTAATTTTACTGTCTTTTTAATTATAGTGAAGTAATTTTAATTATTTTTAATGATAATTATTTTATCCAAAATTCCTCAAAGCTTTAAATAAAGTCTCAGGATTTAAATAATAAGTCAGAAAATTCTCCAGTCCGAAAAATTAAGCATAGCTTTACCTTCATATGTATAAATGTTTTCCTTGAAGGAAAATACGTTCCGGCAGCAACATCCTTAGATTTAGAAGAGAAAATAAATTCAACTTCAAGTTTATTAAAGCTTTTTGAAAAAAAATTCAACTCTGGTAAGCCTACAATATATTTTTAAAATTGATTTTAAACTCACAAAAAGAGAATGACTTTAAAAGGTTTTAATGCAGGTAAATTTACCCTAATAAGGTGAAAACTAAAAAAGCTAAATAAATTTTTCCCTGAAATAAAAGTGAATTTTCGAAAATAGTAGATAAAATTTTCGGTAATTATTAATATTTCTGACAGAAAGTAAGCTTTAGAAAAGCTTACATCTAAATTTACTTATTTATTTGTTATTAGCTACGTATTTAGTTATGTGCTTAGTTATGTAGTTACTTACGTATTTATTTACATATTTATATATGAATTTATTTATGAATCTATATATTTATATCGGATTTCAGTATCCTGAAAATTTTATATTTTAATATATTAAGATCTAAAAAATTCCTAAATAAATAAGTCATATAAAAGTAAATAAAGAAAATAAAGAAAATGTAAAAGTAAATATTAAGTTTATTAACATTAATCAAAGAAATTAGTCAAAAGAAATAAAGAGAATAATAAAAAGAGAATAATAAAGAGAAAATAATAAACTCTAAAAATATTAAAGCGTGAATTATGAGATAATAAAAGTTGAATAAAATAATAAAAAATATCCAGGATGTTATGTAAGCTTTCTCTGTACCCTTTCATAAAAACAAGTATCAGAAATTTTTGCAAAACGTGCGGGAAATTTGGATTTTCTTAGTTTAACAGTATCATCCGGCTTTATTCTATAGGATTTCTGTCCGTCAATTGCAAGGACAGCTTCCTTATTTGGACTTGATAACCTTATTTTAATTTCACTGTCAGAAGGAATAACCCAGGGCCTTGAGGAAAGTTTAAAAGGCGCAACAGGAACAACTACAATCGCATTGACTCTCGGATTAATTATAGGGCCTCCAGCACTCATAGCATATGCGGTTGAACCTGTAGGAGTTGCAAAAACCACTCCATCGGCCCGCATATCATCAAGCAGACAATCCCCAACATGGATCTGAAATTGAATAATTTTTGCCGGCTTTGCAGACATTATTGCAATCTCATTGGTAGCGGTCTCAAGCATTTCCCCGTTTAAAAACACGTCTACCCTCATTCTTTCAAGATAAGAAAACCCAAAAAGGACTTCTTCTATAGTTTCAATAGCATCTTCAGGTTCCACATCAACAAGAAAACCCAGGGTTCCCATATTGATTCCAAGAACAGGTAAAGGGTCTTTCATTTTAGCAATGTTTCGCAGGACTGTCCCGTCCCCGCCCACACTGATAACAAGTTCTACACCTTCATCTCTCATTTTTTCAATGGGGATACCTTCTATCCCGAGTACATTTGCAGTAGGAGATGAGACATAAACCTGAACTTTTGAGCCAAAATGAGAAAGAATCTTCCTGACCATTTCAATTACTTCAGGCCTATCACAGCGGGAGGCAAGTCCTATCTTTTTGATAGCCAAATTACTCCCCCGAGAGCAACTTTAAAAGTTTATCATGTACACACCCATTGGATGCAACCATTTCAACCCTGGCAGTAACATTATCAGGAAGATGTAAAGAATTTCCATACCCGTCCGTAACAAGTCCCCCGGCTTCAACTAAAATAAGCTGCCCTGCAGCCACATCAGTAACCCTTAACGCTTTCCTCACATCCACAAAAGCGTCAAGTCTGCCTGAGGCTACATAACAGAGTTCAAGAGCCACACTTCCAAATAACCTTACTCTGCGCACATTTTTATAGATTTTCCGGGTCCTTTCTACATTTTGCCTGTAGCCGTACACACTGACACAGAGCTCCCTTAAATTTGAGTTGACAGAAGCTTTAATTTTTTTCCCGTTAAGATATGCCCCTCTTCCTGCTTCTGCATAATATTCCTCTTTTAAAGCAAGGTTGCTTACATAGCCGAACCTTAAATCCGAAAGATCATTAGAGGTTACAGCTAATGATACGCTATAGAAAGGAATTCCTACAGAGGAATTATATGTCCCATCAAGCGGGTCAAGCACAATAGTGAACTCAGGAGAATCCCCAAGGATTAGCTCTCCGAGTTCTTCGCTGAGAATCCGCATGGGCCTGCCATCGGCTTTAAGTACTTCAACAATTGCATTTTCTGCTTCCAGATCAATTTTAGAAGTAGCGGTTCCATCTGCTCCCATACAGATAAAACTACCTGCAGCATTAGTGCCTGCAAGTCCGGAAATCGAGTCCGATGCCGCTTTAAAAGCTTGTCTGGATAATTTCAAAAAGTTAGAGTCATCTGAATTCATATTTAGGCCAGTTTTTAAATCAAAGTTTATAAAACTTTTAATTGAGATTTTATTAACTTTACTTAATAATTCGTTCTTAAGTTTAAATTAAAGTTTTTAAAATTTATAGAAATATATTGAAATTTTCACATTTTAAGCCTGAATACCTGAGTTCAGGGTTTAATTTAGTTTTAAAAATGAAGGCAATTGAGAAAATATATAATTTTTAAACATAGAACTCTGGGTTGACATAAGATTAAATTTTTAAAATAAGACATCAGGTATCCATTTTTAAATACCCGAGTCTACAATTGCTTTATTCAAGAGCTTTTCGTCTATTAAATAACCAGATTTTTCAGCTAATAAACAATCCAGTTATCAATTGACCAAACTTATTTATTAATTAAGCCTATCGCTTTATTTGTCTTTTCAATTGATTTTGCGCCTTCACTTTCAAGTTCCATCATTGCCCTGATAGCGTCCACATTTTCAGGGATTGTAATGGATTCCTGGTGAACCGCCTGGAAGAAGTAGAACTCTTTTTCATGCGCTGTGATGGATTCTGGCCAGATACAGTTCTCCCAGATATCATTTCTTGGGCGTCCTATATCTCTTGCATACTCTATAATTTCAGCTGTTGAGGAAATTCCCTGCCCTACAAAACGAATCCTGGACTGAGAGCCAAAGATTTTCTTTATATCATCTGCAGTACAATCCGTGTTAACTTCCATATTCACAGTGTGCACATGCATCAAAGTTGTTGGAATTTTTAGAGCTGCACTTGTTATATCTATATGAGAAAGTACGCTTTTTACATCAGGCCCATGATGCGACGGAAGTTTAATCGGGTCAGGCACGATTGCGTTTATCGGCCCTTTCTTCACATCATTTGGATCAGCAGCCCTTCTAGCAAGAACGACTCTTACCTTTTTTACCCCTAATTCTTTATCGATTGGGAAAATAGCCCTGCAAAGCGCTGTTGTATTACAGGAGACAACTCTGACAAACTGACGGCCCAGAGCTCCTTCATAATTGCTGGCTGCGTTAAAGGAAAAGCCTGCAAGTGGGTGACTTTCTCCACCCTGCCAGATCGCTTTTACTCCTGCTTTCTCATATAAGGGTTTATTTTCTTCCCCGACTCCCCCAGGTGTACAGTCTACAACCAGGTCAGCTTTTTCTACCATTTCTTCAATGGTCCCGGCTGCAGGCATCCCGGCCTTTTCAAAAGCTACGAGATTTGCAGCAGGGGCGTAGATATCATACCCAAACTGATGGGCGACCGCAGCTTCATAATTCGGCTTTGTCTTGGAAACCCCTATAACTTCCATGTCATCCTGAGCCCTTACTGCATCTGCGACTCTCTTCCCGATTGTCCCATAACCATTTACTGCTATTTTTGCTACCATTTATTATCCTGTCCTGTTTAATCCAGTTTTACCCCATTCCGGATACAATTAATTTATCTAAATTAATTCATCTAAATCGTACCAGCTATGCTGATGATTATACTGTTATGTGTATTTAAACCCTATATTATACATAATTTATTTAAATGACTAAAAACTTATGCCGGATTGCAATTTCCGGATATTAGTTAACTAACTCTAAAATACAGGAAAAATACAGGCATAAATTTAAGTGTTTATGGATTTAATTTTTTCCATAAGTCATACATACAAATTATGCTATATTTTGTTATAATTACCTTTGCTCTCATTGTTTATTCTCTAATCAAGAAAATAACCCAGTAAAGGATATTTTTAAAAAATTTAAAAATCTACACTACTACTGGAGTCTGAGATCACATTGAGAATATAGATAAGATCAAATAAAAGCTTTGCTCGAACAGATATTGGAAATAAAGAAACTAAAAAAGAAATTCGAAGTTTTAGAAGCTTTTAACATTTTCCTCTATATATCTAAGAACTTTATTTTTCAGGTAATTGGCGTCTACCTTTCAAAAATTATGTATTTAAGAATTGATATTTTAAAATAATATTTAATTTCTTAGATCTTCAATAAGGGAATTAATAACCACAGCTAATTCCTATTTTTTACAAAGAAGCTTATAAAATGAGAGAAATATAATAAAATTATATTATAATAAATTGAGTTTTAAAAGAATTTGTATGAGTTTGAATAAGTTAAAAATTTACCCAAAAAACCTTAGAATCATATTTTCAATCCAGATTTTTAAGGATTTAAATGAGTTTGAATTCAACTTTGATCTCCAACACCAAATTTACTTTAAAATCTAATTTAAGGGTTCTAAGAAGCTTTGAGGTTATAACCTCTCTGTTATGTCTACTTTAATAATGAATTCAGTTCCCGTATCTGTTTTTATTTCAATTTCCCCTTCGAGTTGGGCTACAAGAATATTTATTAATTGAAGGCCAAGACTATCGGATTCTTCTATATTGAGCTCTTTGGGAATCCCGACTCCATTATCCGAAACTTTCAAGACAAACCCATTATTCCTGAAATCTCCACCGAGTTTTTCATTGCTGATTTCTTTTTGATTAAGCTCTTCTTTATTAAGTTCTTCTTTAAGACTTTTACTCTCATCTATCTGAGAAATTTGAGAATTATTTCCTTTTTTAAGAGTTCTTTTTATTCCATTTGTTATTCCAGGTTCTCTGGCGAGCTTAATTTGTATTTCTCCGGATCTTCTCCCTGGAAAAGCATGTTTTAGTGAATTTGAAACAAGTTCATTCACAATTAAACCCAGAGGGACTGCAGTGTCCATATCAAAGAAAACGTCCTTTTCAAGCTCGGTAAATAATTTGATATCTTTATTTCCAAGCCTATAAGTCTGGAAAAGATTTTCAACAAGCCTTTTAAGATAAGGAGAAAAATTCAGGGTATTGGCTCCTCCGCCTTCGTGAAGCTCTTCATGGATTAAAGCAATCGAAATTACCCTGTCCTGGCTTTCTTTAAAAGCTTCAAGCACTTCGGAATCGCTTACACACTCTTTGTTTTTGAATTTCTCAGCCTGAAGATCCAGAAGGGAAGAGATTACCTGTAAGTTATTCTTGATTCTATGATGGATCTCTCTTTTGCGTGCATTCTCAAGATTTTCCAGGGTTTCTTCTGCGATTTTTCTCTCAGTTATATCATAGATTACACCCTGATATATTTCAGGTTTGCCTTCTCTCTCTGGAATTTTCTGAAAAGTTTCATGTACCCATTTAGTCTTTCCTGTCCTGCTTTTTATCTGGAACTCAAGATCCATGGTGTAAACTCCCGAAGTTCCTCTGATTTTTCTTTCCCCTTCAAGAATCACAGGCAAAAATTCAGGATCAATAATTTCTTTCCAGGGAAGCCTGGACATAAACTCTTCTTCAGTGTATCCCGTAATCTCTTCAACTGCACCGTGCAGAAAAAGGGGAATAAAGTTTTCATCTGTCTCAAAGGCAATTCCCTTAAAGTTCTCAACAAAAGAGCGATACCTTTCTTCGCTTTCCTGGATTTTCTGCTGAGCAAGCTTTTTTTCTGTGACATCTATCATTACTCCAAGAATCCTGTAAGGCTTGCCGTCTCCATTTAAAAGGCCTACCCCGCGCTCTTCAAGATAGATATAATCTCCATTCTTTTTTCGAAATCTGAACTCCTGATTAACTTTTCCTCCTCTTTTTAAAGCCATATCGACTTTTTCTAGAGCACACTCCAGATCTTCAGGATGGATCCTTTCAAGCCAGGGGGTACCGTGTATGAATTTAAATTCTTCAGCCGTAAATCCGGTGATTTCTTCAATAGCGCCTGCCCAGCTAATTTTATTTGCGTTAACGTCAAAGTCGTAAACGAGCTGTCCTGTCTGCTCTGCAGTTATCCGGTATTTTTCCTCGCTATGCTCAAGCTGGATTTGAGTAAGTTTCTGTCCATTGATGTCTTTCATTACCCCAAGGGCTCTGTAAGGACTCCCAGACCTGTCAGGTAGTATAACTCCACTACTTTCAATATAAGTATAATTTCCTTCTTTTTTCCTGAATCTGAACTGTGTCTGAAATTGTCCGCCGGTTTTTATTGCTTTGAGAATCTTTTCTATTACCTGCTCTCGATCATCTGGATGAACGTTTTCAATCCAGCTTAACCTGTCAAAGCTCTGGAATTCGTCAACTGTATATCCGGTAATTTCTTCAATCGCTCCTATCCAGCTGCCCTTATCAAGCCTTAAATCATAATCGTATACTATTTGCCCTGTTTTTTCAATAATAATACGGTATCTTTCCTCACTTTCCTGAAGGACTTTTTCGGCTTTATTGCGTTCAGTAATATCCTGGAGAACTGTCACAATCCCAAGAATTTCTCCTTTTTCGTTATTGAACGTTGATTTGTTTACAAGGAAATCCCTTTTTATGCCATCTGCAGAAATCCCTTCATATTCATGAGTGCGGCTTCCACCTTGCTCCAGAAGCAATTTGTCGTCTTTATCCCATTCCTCTGCATACTCAAGCAGGGACTTTCCATCTAAATTGGCCCTTTCAGGGAATCTTTCAACAAGTTTTTTTACTACTTCTGATAAGGTGCATCCTACAACTTCTTCTTCCGGCAGGCCAACAATTTGCTTGACAAAACTCTCATTCATGCCAAGATAGACCCCATTTTTGTCTTTGTAGCAAACAGGATTCAGCATCGCATTGAGAATAACTTTAACAAGGTGGAAACTCTCTTTAGAAGCAAGCTCTATCTGCTGATTTTTAAGAAGATCCGAACAGGCTTTGCTCAAATTATCTGTCTTTTCAGTTTCATCATGGGATGGTTTTAAAGAGTCTATCCGGGATTGCTTCATGTATTTACCCCCACGTTTTTCAATCCAAGAATCCAGAAATATTGGTATTAAAGGAAATTCTTTCAAACAATTATAATAGTTCTTAAAGTTTTCTAATCTCTGTACTTAATAAATTGATATTAATAACAGATAATAAAACATATTTGGAAATTTATTTCTAAGTAAATTCTACAAATATGCTGTATATTCTTTACAGGTTATTTAATTAAATTACTAATTATAATACATGGTTATTCTGATTGTTGCCGAAAACTTTCCATTTATATATATAAATTTAAAATTATACAAAATCAGAAGATAAAAAATCTTATGCAATATAAATGTGCTTCTTTTTTAGAGAAATATCTTTCTTACTTTTTTGAATATTGGTATTAGGCATATTAATTAAATTATCCAAAAATTAGTACGAAAAGATAAGCAAACAAAAAATAAACCAGGGAAAAATTAGGAAAAACTGAGGAGAAAAAGAGATAGAAAAAAAATACTGGGCGCTTATTTTGCCAGAATAATTGCCTCACTGCGTGAAAAATTAATTTCTTTTACTGAACCTGATACAGTCATTTGATCTCCAAGAATTCCAGTGAGCTTTATTGAATCTCCTTCTACGAGGATCTTTGAAACTGAATCCATAATTCTTTCACGTTCTTCTCCGTGAAGCAAAAAAACATTGATTTCACACATTTTCTATTTCTCCTGTTATTTTGTTTTAATTATTTTGGTTATTCTTTAATTTTTGGACTGTTTTCTTGATATCACTTATTTAATTATAAGTATTTTATGTAATATACCAACTTAATTGATTGAGAATAGCTTATTGAATTATAGTTACTTAAACAATTATAATTACTGTAGTCAATTATATTAACTTTTAAGAATAATAATAGTCTTATTTTGATTCTATGAATATTAGTCTATTTTGACTTGATGATTTATATTCATTCATCTGGATCCAATCTTATTCTTATTATTCAATCTTATTTTATTTTATTTTATTCTATTCTATTTTATATTGGTTATTTGTACATTAAATCAATAAAAAACTGCCGAAAATATTCGGTTCTAAATTCAGAATAATTTTAGAAATCACTTCGGAATTTGAAACTCAAAGTGGATCGAATAATGAATCCAATTAAAAATCAAATAAATAATTTTATAATAAATTTTAGTATAAGTTTTATTATAGTTCTGTTACAAAACTTATAATAATTTATAATAATCTTATAATATATTCGTTAATCGACTCAAGAAATAAAAAATATAATAAATATATAATAGATATATAAAAAAGATAAAAGATTTAAATAAAGGCAAGTCTTTGAAAGACTAAAAAATTCAGGGATAATTCATCAATTTTGCAACTGATAACCCCTGTTCAAGGCCTAGGTCTTCAGCTACACACTCGCATTTTGTAAGCAGCATGTATGCTATCGGCCCAAAATTATGTTCAGAGAGAGTTTCATAATTAGCCATGCCTTTACTGATAATCAAAGTTGCATCCTTCATCGCTTTTAGCAGTTCTGCAGGAGCCTCCTCAATAAGGACTCCGACAGCATTTGAGCCGGTAGTCATAATCTTATCGACTTTTTTATCTATTTCGAATTCTTTTATTTCATCCAGAGTGACATCTGTAAGGATGGGGCCTCCCCGAACTACCAGGGTAATTTTTCCTCCGAACTTCTTGATAACATCAAAAACAATCATATCAAAAAGAATTTCTCCGCAATTATCTGCAATGTAAACAACATCCTGTAAGAGTCCAAGCATTTTTGGAGTATCATCTACATCAAGCCCATGCTCGAAATACTTTAGAAAAGTCTCTTCAAATTTGTCCTCGCTAGCATCAAATCCCATAATCCCGAAATCGAAATAATTTGCAACTACAGAGGCAAGGACTGCCCTTCTGAGAAGTTCCTTATCATCCGGAGAATTTTCATAAATTTTTTCTCTTGCAGCAGGCAGAACTTTCAGAGCGGCCTGGTTAATCAATTTCTTTGTTACTGAATATGGGTCATTGTCTTCCAGAACTTCATAGCATTTCCTGTGAATTTTAGTAGCTACAGATGCGGACACCGCTTCTGGACTGTAATGTTTATGCATTACCTCAAGGCATTCATGGATAGCTTTACTTATAATGTCTTCATCGTCCGTAGAAAGCTTGGACTGGAAGTGCACTCTTGAAAGTAAACAATATGTACAGCGTGGATTCATTTTCATGGGAACATTTCCTGTTTTTAGATCCGGGATAGGTTTTGTATACTTTTAGATTTAAAAGATTCTAAATTTGCTAGATTTTGCCAGTATTCTAAATACTACGGTACAAGTTATAGTACTTACTTTTCAAATAAAAGAAATTATAAAGTTTATTATAACCGAAGACTATAATCGCAGTCTATAATTACACTAAACTATACAAGAATCAATTTGATATTGGTATTAATTTGAAATTGCTTTTAAATCATGTATTGAAACCGCTCTTTAAATCAGCATTGTATGGCACGAAATATAAAACTGAAGTTACAAATTTCAATCTGGTTCATAAAACTAAGGTAAATTCTTTATAGCATAGAGTAAAAATATTTACAATGATGTCTGCAAATCAAAATTTTAATTCTTCCAATTATTTCTTGAATTATCTGGAACTTTTTTTCTTCAGGTTTTCAAAGGTTTCGAGAGTTTTGAGGTTTTCAAGATATATTGAGTTTCTTAATTTCCCCAGTTTTTGTCTTACAATTCTCTTATTTTTATTAGTCTTTTTCGCTTTTTCGAATCCTGCTTTTGCACTTACTGAAGTTGAGATTAATTCTGTCGAAACTCCTGAAGGGGCAGTAATATTAATAGTAGATGGCCTGAGTGCGCCTTTTATTTATCCTGAACTTACGCCTTATGCGCTTGATGGCACACAGCTTGAAAAAGCCAGGCTTGAAAATCTTCCGAAAATAAACGAAGATAGTGCCCGCATTATTAAATTCCGGGCTCCTCAGACCTTTACTGAAGGAGGGCATTCTGTTCTATTCACAGGAAATCCAGGCGCTGACAGCGAGCTTGTAAGTTTTAAAGATGCAAGCCTTTTTGATATTTTGCATAATGAAGGCTATCTTTGCATAGCGATTATGGAAAAAGGAGATTCAGGGTCAATATCAGCCGAGCAGGATATAATTCTCAAAGATAAGAATAACTCGATAAAAAATATCAATATGGTGCTGGAAAAGAACCAGAATTCACCAGATTCTCCTGAGGTTCCCAGGGTCCCAGATGAGCTTGAAGAGCTTCTGAAAAAAGCCGCTAACAAAGCTCCTGATTATGTTGATTCAAAAGAGACCAGGGAAAGATACAATGGATATAACAGATGGGGCACTGATACAGCATGTTCTGTGATTAAGTACATGGCCAAAAATCTGCCTGAACAAAAATATATCCTTACCGTCAATGTAGGCGCAGTAGATTCAAGCGGGCATTACAGGGACAATTATGGTTATATAGATTGCATTGAAGCGCTCGATTCCGAACTCCCACAACTTTATGAGCTCTGCAAGAAAAATGACCTTGTTTTTGTCTTTACAGCAGATCATGGAATGGGTTTTTCAAAAGCTGATTCCAAAGGAGGGCATCAATCTGAAAAATTCTCAGATACAGATGAGACGCAGTTAGTGCCATTGATAATACATACACAAGCGGTTAAGCAGGCAGTTATTCAGGAAGAACGTCGCCAGGAAGATTTCGCTCCAACTATCCTTGGGATTCTTGATATTCCTGATAGGCCAAGATTTTCCAGAGGAGAACAAATTGTCCTGACAGATCATGTGAATTTGAAAGTAAAGCTTCCGGAAACAGGCGTTGTAGAACTCAGGAAAATCGAAAAAGAAGGACAAAGTCAAAGAAAAGATGTACTAATTGATTCCCCACAAAATGATAATGAATTTCTCTTCCTCGGGCTTGAACCCGAAAAAACCTACCTGATCAAAGCTTCCCTTGATTCAAAAAACAGCCTTGAAGAACAGGAAAAAGAAATTTTTCTTAAAACCGATTCAGTAGTAGAATTTAATAAAAAGGGACAAATAAATATTGAAAATAAAGAGGATAATAGCTCAGAGTTAGAAATTTTAGGCGAAAATTCCGGATCTCCCAGCTCAAAGTCCAGTCATCTTTTTGCATATCTTCTTATTGGCCTGGTTAATCTTGCAGGAATTTTAATTATCGCAAAGATCTTGAAAAAGAATTAAAAAGAACTGAAAATAACAGAAAATAACGGAAAATAACTGAAAGAATTAATAGACAAATGGAAGAAACTTTTTGATTGAGGCAAGGAAAGAAAAAATCAAATTGCGTACAACCAATCCACCCTAAGGATAGGTATTCATGACCTTCTGCACTCCGAATGTAATAAAAATTAGCGTTTAATAATTAGTATTTAATAATTAGATTTAATAGAAAATTCATGCACATTGCCTGTAGCATTTTTAAAAGAAATGTCGACATTTTCAACATGAGCAAATGTAGGCCCTTTCCTAAGCTCATTTATCAGAAGTTGAAGGGCTTCTTTCCCGCCTTCAGCTATTACTAAAACCATCCCATCTCTTAGGTTGACTGGATTGCAGTCCACACCAAAACGTTCTGCAGCATTTCTTGCAAATCTTCGGAAACCTACACCCTGTACTCTACCTGAGACATAGATCTCCGCGCGAATATTCCCTTCAGTACTCACAAATGGGTATTTTGAAAAACTTTAATTTATAGTTATGCTTATTTCGCTTGTAAATTGTAAAGAAAGTAGTTTTAAGAATCGTAGAAATAGGTGCAAAAAGAGGTGAAAACAAAAATTTTCTTTGTTTCTCTTAAATTCTGTAAATTTACTCGTTTTTTGGATTGATCATTTACTCATTGAGAAGGCCATAGATTTTTCGAACCTGTAAATTTCAGTTTGTAAGTCTATTATATCAAATATTACAAATAAAATTTATTTATATCTTTACAGTATATTTAGTGAAAAAAAATAATTTTATAGAAATCCTGATCTAACCAACATTCTTGGGATATTATGACGACAGATATTATAATTGTCAATACACCATATTTGCCAGGCTATAAAATCACGAAAACCATTGGATTTACATGGGGTCTAATAGTGCGAAGCCGTGGGCTTGGAGGAAATATAGCTGCTGGTCTAAGGTCAATTGTCGGTGGGGAAATTCATGAGTATACGAAACTTCTAAATGAGTCCCGCGAGCAGGCACTTGATAGATTAAAAGAACATGCAAAGTCCCTTGGAGCAAATGCCGTTGTGAGTGTGGAGTTTGATTCTTCAGAGATAGGCCAAGTAATGACTGAAATTCTTGCATATGGCACAGCAGTTGTGGTCGAAAAAGATGAGGCACCTGCAAGTCCGGTCAGGCTCAGTTGAAGAATGGGCAAAAATTGTAACATCTCTGATGTCAAGGAAAAGAACTTCTAGTGTTGAAAGAAATAGTGTTTAAGTAATTTTTAACTCACTAATCTCACTAATTTTTCTTTTTATTCCTTAGTTATTACTATATTACTACATAAAATAACTTAAATAAACTGCTTATTATACTCTTATTGTTTTTTAGAAATTTAGTACTTTTAGGAAAGGATAGGAATTTTTAGATTGATTAAGCATTAATCATTGAATTTTCAAACTTACTATGCAGAAAACTTTTTAATGAGGAAACTGCAGGTTATAGAAATATTTTGTCTGTAAAAATATTTTTCTTTAAATACCTGCAAGGTATTCCAAGAGTCTATAATAATAATACGCGCACAAAAGTTACTATAAGATAAATTGACATAATATACACGCATAAATAAAGTTATAAAATTGAAAATAATAGACATGCTTGATTCTTATAAGATATATCAACCATGCTATTCATCAGCTTTATTAGCTGCCATCTAATAGTCTGTTTAGTGCTTTCTTCGTAAGTCTTCTAAAATATGAGACTCCTACTTTTTTTAATAGTAAAAAGCACTTTCAGTGTTTTTGGGATGGATTTTAGTTTTTTTTTCTACATTGGTGATTGTAAATATTTGATTTGTTATGAAAAGATCAGTATCCAATATTAGAAATTTTGTTTGAAATAAATTCTTGGCTTGTATATTTAAATGATTTTCTGTTTGCGATTTTCTTAGAGCTTGTCTTAAAATTAAATTTGATTCACAATAGAGCGAGACCTACACATTTGAACTTAAAAACGGTAGCATTAAACCGTTAAATGTTTAAAATGTAAATTTTATCTCAAACGTTTATTGTATTTTATTTTAACATAAGGCTGATAAGTCCCTTGCAACAAAATTTATAGCCCGAATTCAAAAGCAACAATTGCCACTACCTAAATGTAGAAATGTTTTGAATTTTAAGACAGCCTCTTAGATGTAGATATCAATAGCCGAGACATGTAAATTATAACTGTTAAATGGTTACTATATCAATTTTATTTCCAAATCGATAAAGCTTCAAATCCATTTTTCCAATCAAAAAAGGAATTGCTTATTACAATTTAATTCGATTTAAAGATGTTTAAATAGTATAAAATAGAAGTCATTTCTTATGAATTGGCGCCCTATTCCTTTTATACAGTATACAATTAATCATCCTCAGGGCAGTGAAATTTGGAATGTATTTAAAAAAGTATTTTGGTCGATAAATCTTTCTTTGCTAAAAACATTTAAAGGACAAAAGTATAAAAAATTTGCTATTTTTTTCTCCCTTATGTACGGAAAAAATGAATCTATATTTGAGATAATGTGTCATGAAGTCGAATTTGTGGCTAATTTCGTAAATTTTATGGATGAAAAATACTCAGAAAAAGAAGTTGTGCCAGTTTTTGAGGGCATGAAGGGACAATTCTCAAAACTTATTAATTCTATGCCATTAGGAAAACACATTGCTGCGACTATAATCTATGATGAACAAGTAGGAGAAATAACATTAGATATAAATTCTTTAAATTTGGATACTATGACAACCAGTTGGTTACTATTTTTCTTAGAAGATATGATTAGTCGCAAAATGATCTTTGACTCAAGTGGAATAATTGTTGATAACTATAACTTAAGAAAATTGGTCTTTTATAATATGGATACAGAAGAGCTTGATTTTTCGAGGATACAAATAAATGTTGACAATTATGAAGAATGGGATTATTATTACCCAGAATATGATAGGGAAGAGGAAATATATAGACAACAATATAAAGCTAAAATAGAGAAGGATTTCTCTGAGAATTTACTTGAAATTGAAGAGTTAAATTTCAATGATAATGAAAAAGATTTTTTGAAAATAATTGACAAAATAATTGTTGATTTTAAAAATCTGGTTGAAAACAGAGGGTATAGGCTTTTATGGGATGAATATGGGAATCCGAGAGATGAAGAGTCGTGCCAGATACTTTTCGATATTTACGCCAAAAAATACTGCCAAAATGTAGGCATAGATCTGACAAGAGAAGTAGAAACTGGAAGGGGACCAGTTGATTTTAGACTTTCTTCCAACGCCCATTTTACTGCACATGTTGAATTTAAGAAAGAGAGTAATTCCAAATTGTCTCATGGATTAACTAAACAACTGCCAACATATATGAGTTCAGAGGACGCTAAAATTGGATTCTTTGTAATTTTTGACTTTGGTACTAGAGATATATCCAAATTAAAAAATGATCTTGAGGCACAACGGATAGAATTAGAACGAGATAAAGAGATAATACTTCGAGTAGTTTATATTGATGCAAGAATGAAATTATCAGCTTCAAAGTTGTAATCCAAGATTTACAATGTTCTTAAGTTCAAGATTGAAATTTATGTAAGTGATTCGGGCAAAAATTACCATAATTTAACAGAACATTACTCATACCCTGAAGCCATAGGTATTCAGTACTGCCCTATTTTCGAACAAAACTCATACTTTTTAGAAAATCTATATTTTTGTTAAACTTTATCTTCCTTAACTTGATCAGGCTTAACAGCTTTCTACTAAACTTTTCTATTCTCAGTTCTTATATATCACTTATTTAATTATTTATTTCTTAGTGCAATTGTCTGTATATTTCACCTAATTATTATATGTCCCTATTGGGATTTAGTGTTCATAGATTTTACGGAAAAATATAATGATCCTCAACAATTTTATTTATTAAAAATACAATTTTTTTTTCTACGTGACTAACTCAAAGATAAAAGTTCTACTTGAAAAGGGACTAATGGAAAAATATGAGTACAAATGTGTCTACTATTCTGAAAATGAGGTAAGGTACCAAAGGAAGCTTAATGAATGTAGTGTAGATAGAGGCAACTTATCTGTGTATAAACTTTCTGGCATTATTCAAAAAGAGAAGTGAAATAACAATTACAAAATAGGGAGTTATTAGAGCATGGTCATAAAACTGCAGGAGAAGCTCAATGAGTGGGTAAAAAGAATGTAGATTGAAAGAAAAGCCAATGAATTTGTTAAACTTGGACTAGCTTATCCATTTTGTATCGTGCGCTATTATACTATTGGATTAGTACTTCGTATAATTGGTAACACCCTCCAGCTCAAAGAAAAAAATCTCTATTATTATAATTCCAGAGGTGTTTTTGAATCAGTTTTTGAACTGGGTTTGGGTAATATTCAATTTTACTGGAGATATCTTCTTATCAACCTTATCACAAGCTTGAAACTGAAATTAAGCATTTGGACAAATCTTTGACTTTTTTAAATGTTTGGTTAGTAAAGTAATAAATTAAACTTTCTTTTATTATTTATTTTCGAAATAGTTTTAGGCTAATACTCCGCAAAAAACTAAGAACTTCGCAGAAAACTCAGAGAATGGGAAAATTTCCCGATAACCATTGTTAACAGTCGATTTTATTTTTAGCTTCATGTGCAATGTAAATGAACTACAGTATCCAGATCTATGTGTCTATAAAATAAGAAGTCTTAAAGTAATTGCCTCTCAACACACCTTGGGTGCGACACTATCACGTACACTTTTCCATCAGGAGTGGTCCCTACTCCAACAGGTTTTCCTTTTGCAGGTAAGGTATCCATGACAGTATTTGTAGTTGTATTAATAACAGATATGTCATAGCTGCCGCTATTTGCCGTATATAGTTTAGAACCATCTTGAGAAATTTCGAGTTCAATGGGATTCTTGCCTACAGGTATAGTAGCAATTACATTTTTAGTAGAATTATCAATTACAGAGACAGTATTATCGTAGAAGTTTACCTTATATACATTGGCTTTATCCAAATTAACTGAAACTTTTATATCGTCATCTATTACAATACCTTTATTTGCCTCTCCTGTATTTCCTATACATATTTTATCTGTTATACCGGTTACAGGGTATGTGCCAGTCCTGTAGTTTGCAATATCCGCAAGATATGTTGAAATTTGAGTTTTATCCCAATTATTGGATATTGTAGCTGTATTGGTTGCCATTGCCATTATAAACAAAACGAAAAGAAAGATGGGTATTCTTCCCCCCGGGATATCAAATCTTTGTTTTCCCATTATTATCTCTCTAATTTTACAATTAGTTAATATTGCTATATTTTTCCGAAGGCTCCGCCTCAGTAGATATGCTGAATATTTTTATTCTCCAGACAAAAAAGAATCTATCATTTTATCAAGATAAACTAAAAGGCAAGATACTTCAAGCGGAAGCTAAATCTTGAAGTGACTTAATTTATTCCACCCATAAGTATTCTAAACTTATAAATATAACGAAAAAACGCTGAAAACTCTATAGATGGTAAGTATATTCTTTTAATTTTATGTAATTAAACCTCCAATTATGCCTTGGAGACTAGCTTAAAATTCAAATTAGCTGTACATTCAGATTAGCTGATACTGTTGATTTGAAATTTAGATGATAAATTTATTAGATTGTATTTGCTCATTCGATTTATAAAACCAAACAGATAATGTTTCATAGTAAATTTACATTTCAGACATTTCAAACAATTCTCGTTTAACACTATCCTTTTTTAGTACAAATGCGTAAGCCCAATCTCAATGTAAAGTAAAACAAGAAGTATAGAAAGATAAGAACCAATTAAATTAGCATTTTTTGCATAAATTAAATTTAGAAGTTAGATACTTTCGGGATCTAAAGTTCGGGCTTATAAGCTCTCATAAAGTTAAATAATATCAAATCAGACTGGTTAGCCTATACCAGATAAAAATAAAAGAATCCCCTTCTGGTGATTTGTCTCTCCAAAAACTGAAGAAAAAGTTGGTATAGGAAGTTTAATAAATCTCATCTTATTCAGGATTGTGCTTCCAATTTTCTATATTTTTGAAGCGTATAAGATATTTATTATTGAGCTGTGTATCCCCCATCTATGCAATGAACACTGCCTGTTATAAATGCAGCTCTCTCACTGAGTAAATAGGCGACTAATTCAGCCACTTCTTCTCTTGTAGCAAGGCGTTTCATGGGGTGTGAGGCTGCCATATAATCCACAGCTTCCGTTCCAGAATCTAAAATTCTTGGAGTTGCAACATAACCTGGAGCAACGGCACAAACTCGAATATTGGATTCTGCCAATTCTAAAGCTGCAGAACGAGTTAACCCAATTACTCCGTGTTTTGCTGTTGTATAAGCTGCCATTCCAGCCAGGCCGACAAGTCCATTGGCAGATGACATGTTCACAATCGCACCAGAGCCATTCTTAAGCATTGCTGGGATTTCATATTTCATGCAGTAAAAGACTCCTGTCAGATCAGTTTCTATTACATCTCGCCATATTTCGATATCAAGATCCTGAAGTGAAATGTTTGCTGGGCCTGTAATTCCAGCATTGTTTACAGCAAAATCAATCTTTCCGAACCTTTCAAGTATAGAGTTTATTGCAATCTGAATGCCTTGTGGGTCTCGAACATCAACTTCCAGAGGAAATGTGCGTTTTCCGGATGGATCAATTCTCTTACAGATTTCATTAAGTGGTGCGATTCGACGACTGATAAGAGCAATAGAAGCTCCCCCTGCATAAAGTCTCTCAGCTATTGACTCACCATTACCAGTTCCAGCGCCAGTTACAATAGCAACTTTTCCTTCAAACTCATTTTCTATTATTTTAAATGCCTGGTTCATATGATAGTCCTCTTTAAGGCTTTAGTTTGAAATAATAAGTACCTAACTAAACCGGAGTGAAAGTAACAAAACCAAATTAATTGCTAATTTCAGCAGGTCTTAGGTAGTACATTTCACCATCCGTGGATATCAATCTACAATACTGATAGGAGGCTTCAGCAAAACCAGGGTTTTTCCAAATTAATTTTCAACGCAGTAAAATGAAATAATGGAGGCTAGGATGTGACCATGGTAGAGGATAAAAGGCTTGGAGATCCTGGAAAACTGTTTTGATTAAAACTTTCTACTTCTTTTTATAAAGGATCTATAAACTGTAAATTATTGCACTAGGCTGTGATAATGAATTTAAGCATATAATTGCCTGGGACTCTTCAAAATAAATTCATTTCGAGAGGCTTTATGCCATATGTAATCTTAATTTCTCAACCGGATAATCATTTAAAGCGGCTTTATCGTTCGACTCAAAATCAATCGCGAAAACTGCTCTGTTATCCCCTGAGTCACGTGTTATGATTATACAGGATTAATTTTGTTACCCAAAATAAGTTTGCTATTCTAATCTTTGTTAGTTATTTGAATATAGAGGCTTTATTAGAGTTGTTGAGAAGAAAAATTTAGCATGGACTGCCCTGTTTTTATAACAGAGAATGCCAGCGCAACTTTGGTTATTTTTAATATTTTACAGCAAGATCCAGAACTTTTTTGAGCGTGCTTTTAGCTGTGACTCCAACAAACCTGGCCTCCGACCTTGTAGTAGTAACTTTTCCGTTCTGTTTCATATAAACATATTTTCCTTTCTGAGTATCTGCAATTACACACATATCTGGAATAGATTCTGCTTCAAAATAGGAAGCGAGTTTAGGACTGTTGTCTATATCAATAGACATGACAGTTGCCTTTCCTGCATATTCCTTTGCCAGGCTCGTAAGAACAGGTTTCATTTCCTTGCACGGACTGCACCATTCGTCGGCTCCAAGTTTCAAAATAACCGGACCATTTTTCAGAGCTGAATTTATCTGTGAAAGCTGAGTTATTTCGATAACACGTTTTGTCTGGGGTCCAGAATTCGTGGAGCTGCTTGACGAACACTTGTAGGAGATTGTCACCTTTGCAGTACTGTACTTTTTATATTTGTCCATTATTTTGTATGTAAAACTATCAGTTATCGTACCGGATTTAAAAGATGAAGCAGGGTAGTAGCAGAAATAACCATTACTCTTCAGGTACACTTTTACGCCTTTTGTGGTTTTGATGTATCCTGTAGAAGCAATTTTCAGACCGGTCCCCTTATCATTTGAAAGAACATTGCCAGTACATTTTTTATCCGGACTTAAATTGAATTTATCTGCATTTGCAACCGGTTTATTAGAGCTACCTGTAGCTGCGGCTGCAGTAACTGACATAACAAAAGAAAACAACAAAAAAATACAAAGTATTTTGTATACAGTTTTTTTCATTATTATCACTTATATAACCCCCATAGTATGCACTAGGCACATATGTAGAAATTCAGAAATCTACTTCGATCCGGTAATCAATAAGAAGATGATTTTCTGGACTAAATCCCCCAATTTAGCCGAAATTACCTTCTTATATAAAGGAACGAATTTTATTCAGTATTTAGCCAATATAAATTTTTAAATTTACATTGTATTTTTTTACTTTTTCATAAGATGAGTTAATATATGTGTTATCAGTCGATAAAAATCACAAAATTCGGTTCTAAATATATCTTTAATTTAAATTCAGGTTGCAATATTATCGTCAAACACAGATATTCTTTACACCTTAATGAAAAAGTTATAAATTATTAAAATTATATAAGCTCTTCACTGAATAAAAATCTTTCTCTATCTTTAGAGAAACTATTCCAAATATTGTCGTTTTCCTATAGGAAAATGAAAGACGGTATGAAATAAATAAATTAGAAGAATGAAAAATTATTAAATTATTATACAAATTATTTATTAACCCTTATTAATTAATCCCTGATTAAAAACTTTATTTTTATATCCTTTTGATATTTTAACAACAAAAGAGGAAAAAGCAATTGTTTATATTCGGTTAAAAAAAATCTCCTAAATATTTTAGAATAAAATGTCCAGTAGGCACTTTAGTGGCTTTCATGGCTCAATTTTGGGGAGATATACTTCATGAACAGATATAGTGCTGGTATTCTGTTGTATAGATTTAAAAATGGGAAACTTGAAGTAATGCTAGTTCATTCAGGCGGTCCTATTTGGGCAAAAAAAGATATTGGAACCTGGTCAATACCTAAAGGCCTGCCAGAAAAAAATGAAAAACTCCTGGACACAGCAAAAAGAGAGTTTGAAGAAGAGACAGGGTTTGGAGTTGAAGGCGAGTTTATTGATTTGGGGGAAATATATCAACCCAGCAGAAAAATAATACATATCTGGGCTCTTGAAAAAGACATGGACGTAACACATATTGTAAGCAATACGTTCAAGCTTGAATGGCCAAGACAGTCCGGAAAAATACAGGAATATCCTGAAGTTGACAAAGCAGATTGGTTTGGTATCGAACTTGCCACGGAAAAAATCCGAAAAGGACAAAAAGGCTTCATTGATAGGCTTATAGAAGCCATTAGTTCTTCTAATAAAGAAAAATATGCTGATAACAGAAAATATTCTGATAGAGAAAAAAAGCCCTTAATAAAGGAAAAAAAATATAAACAAACTACATTATTTTAAATTTTTACAAGTATAGCTAATTCCAAAGCTTTATACTCTGAGATTTTAATTTAACTGGATAGGATAGAAGAGGTTAAATTAAAGTAATCTTGCCAATTTTTTAAGAATATTAAACATATCTGGAATGTTTATAGGACTTTCTGCGAGAATAATGTGTAATAAAAAATTTTAAAAGTAAGGAATTGTCTCGCATATAAAAGAGAGAGGATAAAATCAGAAGGTTGAAGTTTTTATATAGCCCAAGATTAAAAGCCGTATTTGCATTTCAATAGAAAAAGATTTTTTGTTTAATGGCCCCTTGCTATCGATTGTCTAGATAGGGTTTATACTAATTTTAATGTACTCTAATCATATACTTAGTTAATTGGATTACTTAATAAAGGGGATTACTCGATAGAGTGGATTACTTGATTAAATAATTCTTACAAAAGTTATTTGTAATCAACCTAAAATGCAAAAAATAAATTGTTTACCTGGAGATTAGAATAGTAGATACACCCCATTTCTCTACATTCTAATCTCCAGTAAAGCTCCCCGAGCATCTCTTTATCGTGATTTATAAAGCAGTAGTTTCCTTATTCAGGATATAATCGACCATTCCCGGGTTAAGTTTGCTTTCCCTTGAAATTTTTGTCTCAATATCCTGGACAGATTTGCCTGATAATTTCATTTCTTTAATT
>JBNAKO010000072.1:0-11645 GCA_049706495.1 Methanosarcina sp.
TTAGGAATAATTGTTAATGAACTCGTTTCAAATTCCCTTAAACACGCATTTACTGAAGGTGAAGAAGGAGAAATTCATATCGAACTTTGCAGAGAAATAAGTAATATTGAAATCCATAAATCATTTTTCAACCTCAAAGTCTCAGATAATGGTAAAGGAATTAATGAATGTATAAGGTTTGAAAACCTGGAATCATTGGGATTACAATTAGTCAGCACCCTTGTAGATCAACTGGACGGTAAAATAGAAATTCACCAAAATCAAGGGACTGAATTTAAAATTACTTTTGCTATTGCAGAAAGAGAAAAAGCCATCTAAAATGAATAAGAAAAAGGGATTTTTCAATATATCTGGTATAGCTTTTTAAGAAAACAATGCAAATTATTATCAACATACTTATCTTTTTCGTAATGCCAATGATGAAAAAAACGGATGTATGGAAAAAATTAAATGTTAAGACTCAGGCTAATGAGAAGCCATGCTTCTAGATATCTGGCTTATAATTTTTATATGTTAAAGTAAATGTGAAGCTTTTATTTGATAGGAACAGGTCATTACTTTCTTTATAACAGTATTTTAAACCAGTTAATTAGGAATTAACCTGAAATAATTTATTTATAAACTAGCTGTGATACAGAAGATTTTAGATTTCACAAACAATACTGTTAATTTGGATTTAACTTACAGTTAACTTGAAATAAATTGTTGATGATTGCTGATAATTATTGATCAAGTTAATTACTGATTAACTTAATTATTGATCACCCATTAACTTAGTTCCATTAATTATTGGACCGGTCTTAAGTAACTAACTACTAATTGTTTACAGTTGGACTTAATTATTGCTGGCTCAATTATTGCTTATAGGCCATGGGCAGTTTAGTCAAATTAATTAAACTTCATTTTACCGATGATTTTAATCTTTGATTAATTTATTTATATTTACATGAAAAGGACGTACTGATTCGATGAGCGTAGAAATCAATAAGAATGAACTATCAGATGAAGCGACTCCCTCTGATAATAACGTATTAGACAATAATATGCAGGATAAGAATGTGCCTGAGGGTAATGAATCCAATATATTGGACGATACATTATCAGAGGCTGCTGCATTAGATAATAAAGTTTTTGATGACTCCAAACTTGTAAAATTAAACGGCATCAAAAGCCAGGGCCTAAACCCTTACCCTTACAAATTTGAGAAGAGTGAAGACATTAAAGATATCCTCACGAAATTCGAGGACTTTGAAAAGAATGAAGGCTTAAGTGTCAGAACTGCAGGGAGATTATATAATATCCGCAAGCACGGAAAAATGATATTTGCTGACCTTGGAGACCAGGCCGGGAGAATCCAGATCCTTTTAAGGAAAGGTAATCTTCCGGATGAAGAATTCGAGACTTTTAAAAACCTGGTGGACTCAGGCGATATTATAGGGATTCAGGGTACGCTTTTCAAGACAAAACGGGGGGAAGATTCCATAAGTGTCTCGGAATTCTCCCTGCTCTCAAAGTCCCTTTGTTCCCTTCCGGAAAAATACCATGGCTTAAAAGATGTTGAAACCAGATATAGAAAGAGATATCTTGACCTGATCTTTAACGTCGAAAAAAGGGATATTTTCGTCATGAGGAGCAAATTAATTTCTCAGATCAGAAGGTTCCTTGCAGAAAGAGATTTCCTGGAGTTTGAGACTCCTGTACTTCAAACTGTATACGGAGGCGCAAATGCAAGACCTTTTACAACTTTCCATAACTTCCTTGAGCAAAAACTCTTCCTGAGAATTGCTCCCGAACTCTATCTCAAAAGGCTTGTTGTCGGAGGATACGAGAAAGTTTTCGAAATTTGTAAAAACTTCAGAAATGAAGATATAGACACAACCCATAATCCTGAATTTACAATGATCGAGGTCTATGAGGCCTACAGCGACTACAATGATATGATGGATTTGACTGAAAACCTTGTTTCCGAACTGGTTCTGAATCTGACAGGCAGCTATGAGATCAAAATGGGAGAAAAAACAATCAATCTTTGCCGCCCCTGGAAAAGAATCTCTATGGAAGATGCCTTAAAGGAATATGCAGGCCTTGATGTTTTTGCTCATTCCCTTGAAGAATTAAAGAAAATTGCAATCGAAAACAGGATTGAAGATTACGAAAAGGCAAAGTCCCACGGAGAATTCTTAGCCTTACTCTTTGAAGGCCTTGTAGAGGACAAACTCGTAAATCCGACTTTCATATACGATTTCCCTGTGGAAAATTCCCCGCTTGCGAAAAATCACAGGGAGAAGCCGGGTTTTGTTGAGCGTTTCGAACTTTTCCTTAACGGATGGGAACTTGCAAATGGTTATTCTGAATTGAATGACCCGCTTGAACAGGAAAGGAGGTTTGAAGAACAGGACAAGAAGAGAAAGCTCGGAGATCTTGAGGCTCAGACCGTTGATTACGATTTTATAAATGCGCTTGGATACGGGCTGCCTCCTACAGGAGGTATGGGGCTTGGAATCGATCGCCTTACTATGATTCTTGCAGGGCTCGAATCTATTAAGGAAGTAATCCTTTTCCCACAGATGAAAAGAGAAGATTAAAGGGGAATTTACCCTTATTTTCTTTGTTTTTATCTATCTTTTGCTTTTTCATTTTTTTCCTTTTCTTTCAAATCGTTTTTCTTTGTTTTGTTTCCCTTTTCTAATTTTAGTGTTATTTTCTTTATTTTATTTTATTTTATTTTCATTTTTTATATTCACTTTTAATTAATTTTTTATCTTTTTATTTTTTATTTAATTCAAATTTGCTTACACTTTATCCACTTCATTTTTTTCCCTTTATTGTACATTTTTAGCATTTGGTTAGTCATAATTGTCTAATTCTCTGCAATTGCTGTATAATTATTATAAGGGCTGTATAGAAGTATTTATACTGGCACAGACTAACAGGAGATTAGAGTATTTTTACGAAAAATTTAACGAAAAACCGATTACAAGAAACATGACATTCCATAATATCTTCAACTCTTTTCATCCAAAAATCCAGGAAGCTCTACAAACCCTGGGTTTTACAAAGCCTACAGAACCCCAGGAAAGGGCATTCCCTCATATAATGGACGGGAAGCATACACTTTTAATAGCGCCCACAGGTTCCGGGAAAACAGAATCAGCCGTGCTGCCTGTTTTTAACAAGATCCTGAAAAAGAAACCTGAAGCCAGAAGGGGAATTTCTGCCCTTTACATAACACCCCTGCGCGCCCTTAACCGGGATATGCTTTCCCGAATCGAACTTATGGGGAAACTACTTGACATCAGGGTACAGGTCCGGCATGGAGATACTCCGCAAAGCGAAAGGCAGCGCCAGGCAAGAAAGCCTCCGGATGTTCTTATTACAACACCTGAAACTCTGCAGGCAATGTTTACAGGCTCACGTTTGCGGCAGAACCTGGAAACAGTAACCCATGTAGTTATAGACGAAATTCACGAACTTGCAGGCTCAAAAAGAGGTGCCCAGCTTGCTGTGGGGCTTGAAAGGCTTGTAGAAATCTCAGGAGAGTTTCAGAGGATCGGGCTTTCTGCAACAGTCGGGAATCCCTGGGAAATTGCAAAATTTCTGGCAGGTACAGGAAGGGATTTTACAGTTATAGAAGTCGCTTTGTTAAAATTGCTGGAATTTGATGTAGTCAATCCGGAAGTTTCGCTTTCAGATAGGGGTGAAATTCAGGAGAACACAGCTCGTGAGAAGGAAATCCTGAGAATTGCAAACATTGTGGGTTCTGAGCCTGAATTTGCGTCTCATCTTTACTGCATAGGGAAAATCGTTGAAAAAAGCCAGTCAACCCTTATTTTTGTAAATACGCGCCAAAGTGCTGAAGCTTTAGCTGCAGGTTTCCGAAAACTTGGAGCTTCAATAGGTGTGCACCACGGCTCGCTTTCTTTTGAAGCCCGGATTGAAGCTGAGGACGCTTTTAAATCCGGGGCTCTCAGAGGTCTTATCTGCACTTCTTCAATGGAACTTGGAATTGACATAGGAAACGTTGACCGTGTGGTGCAGTACAGCTCTCCGCGCCAGGTTTCAAGACTCCTCCAGAGAGTTGGAAGAGCAGGGCACAGGCTGCATGCAATTTCGCACGGGACTATTATTTCCATGGAAGTAGACGATACCGCAGAGAGTATGGCAATTACAAAGGCTGCACTTGAAGGCAAGGTAGAAGAGGTTACCCCACACATAAAATCCCTTGACGTCGTTGCAAACCAGATTACAGGCATGGTAATGGATTTTGGGGAAATAAGAACTGAGAAAATTCTCCAGATTCTCAGGCGTACATATCCCTTTAGAAACCTTCAGCTTGAAGAGCTGCAAAGGGTCGTAGACCAGATTGGAGAATACAGGCTAATCTGGCACGAAAAAGGTTCAGATCTCCTTAAAAAGCGCAGGAAAAGCTGGGAATATTATTATGAAAACCTTTCCATGATTCCTGATGAAAAAAAGTACGAAATTTACGATATTGTAAGCGGCAAATCAGTTGGTGTCCTAGATGAAGCCTTTGTTGTAAACTTTGCGGAACCAGGTGCAGTTTTCATAACCAAAGGTTCGATGTGGCGGGTTATTGAGATGCCTGACCAGGAACGCGAGCCGGGTAAAGACAGAATTAAAGTCGAACCTGTAGAAGGGTCAGGTGAAGTTCCGAGCTGGACTGGAGAAGAAATTCCCGTGCCCTTTGAAGTAGCTCAGGATGTAGGACGGCTCAGAGCCGAAATTGCAGCCTTTATTCGCGAAGACCTTGACGACGAAACTATTGCAGAAAAACTTCAGGCAAAATACCCTGTAGCCAGAAATGCGGTACTCGAAGTAATCCGCCTCTTACGAGACCATGTAGAAGGAGGCTTTCCTCTTCCGGACGCAGATACAATAGTAATTGAAGACGAAAGAGACACTGTAACTATAAACGCCTGCTTCGGGCACAATACAAACGGCACGCTGGCCAGAGTTTTGACCTCGCTTCTTTCTGCCCGCTTTGGGAGCAGTGTGGCCCAGGAAGTAGATCCTTACAGGATCAGGCTAACCCTTCCCCGCAGGGTAGGTCCAGTCCAGATTCGGGACATGCTTCTTAGCCTTCGGCCTGAACATGTTGAGCCAATTATAGAAATGACCCTGAAAAACACAACCCTTATGAAATGGAAAATGGTGCATGTAGCCAGAAAATTTGGAGCCCTTTCCCGGGACATAGATTACGACCGAATCAGCATGAAAAAGCTGCTTGAAATCTATGAGGGCTCTTCAATGTACGATGAGGTTATCCGTGAAATCTTTCATGACCTGCTTGATGTTTCGAGGGCAAAAGAAGTTCTTTCAAGACTTGCAGCCGGAGAAATTGTAATTGCAGTTTCAGGCCCTACCCCAATAGGTTCTGCCGGCTTTGCCATGAAAAAGGATCTTGTAGCTCCTGAAAGGGCTGACCGTTCAATTGTCCTTGCCCTTAAAGAACGGATAATGAACGACAGAATTATTCTTTTCTGTACAAATTGCAAGCAGTGGACTTCCCGCCGCCAGGTAAAAAGCGTTCCCGAAGAAATTGTCTGTCCTGTCTGCAGTTCTCAGATGATTGCTGCTCTCAAGCCCTGGGAAGAAGAGGAGATTAACCTTGTGAAAAAACAGGCAAAAAAAGTAAAAGTCACTCCTGAAGAAAAGAAACGTATCCAGAGGGTCTACAGAAATGCAAGCATAGTCCGCTCCCAGGGAAAAAAAGCAATTATAGCTCTTGCCAGCAGAGGTGTTGGGCCCGAAACCGCATCAAGGGTAATTGAAAAAATGAGAGTAGATGAAGAGGCGTTTTACAGAGATATTCTGGTCGCAGAAAGAAATTATGTTAAGACGAAGAAGTTCTGGGAATAAACGAAAAGCCTCTTTTTAAAAGTTATATTCTTAAGTCTAATATAAAATTAAATGATAAAGAAAAAAGATGTTTAACTATTTAAATGCATAAATTCAAAAATATTACAAAGCTCTTATCCTGAATTTAAGGTTAATATCCTATACCGGTTTTCCAGGCCTTATAATTCTCTAAGTCGTCTTTAATAACTCCGGAAGCAAAAATAACAACAGCAATATCGTCTGCAAATCCAACTAAAGGAAGGATCTCAGGGATAATGTCAATCGGACTTATAAGATACAGGAGAGCAAATGCCATTATGAATGCTGTTTTCTTTGGAAGCGGATATCTTCCATTGAAGGAGTCCATTAACATAGAAAACAACAGTCCTAAATAATCCCAGATTCGCCTTGGATCTGCTGACCCATAACGGCGGCGTTTTACTGCTTCGGGAAAACCCACGCTGGTAGTACTCTGGTCTGGATTACCATTATTGAAATTCTCCATAATAACCTCCAACATATGCTTAGATTTATTTGTTTATTGATTATGGCTAGATTAAGCATTATTTTCTTTTTACATTATAAATAATTAATAGGCGTTATACAAAAATGAGGAAAATTTTAGTTTTATTAATGTTCGATCCGCTTAATTAGTTAATAAAAGGTTTGTATTTTCTACTGTATTTTTCTACTTCCGGTTTTTACTGATATTCCGGAACAATAAAATAATTTAATGCAAATAAAAATGATACTAATACGTATATTAACTTTATTGAAGTCGATTTTCTAAAATCTTCGTGGACTGATTAATTTGATACGTTTAAACTATACTGAAAAGTCAGATTTTTATTAAACAGGATTTTTGAGTCAATTTTTCTGCTCTACTAGATTTCCGTTCTATTAAGCCGACAATTGATTTTCTTCAAAAGTGTGAATAATTTTCAGGCTGGTAACTATTAGGAGGCTATCTTAATGAGAAAAATAGTAAGATTATACAAACCGGACGACTGTAAAGAAATAGTTAATCTATTTTATGATTCTGTCCATACAATTAATTTAAAACATTATAATGCAGGACAGCTTGATGCCTGGGCTCCAAAAGAAATTGATATAAGTGAGTGGCAAAAATCCCTCTCTAATAGCTATACTGTTGTAGTTGAATGTAATGGGATTATTGTTGGATTTGGGAATTTGGATGATGAAGGTTATTTTGATAAACTGTATGTGCATAAAGATTTTCAAGGGCAGAGGATTGCCTCTATAATTGCAGATGAATTAGAAAAATACGCGTGGGAAAATGATATTACAATTATCACTACTGAAGCGTCAATCACATCAAGGCGATTTTTTGAAAAACGCGGATACCAGGTTCTTAAGCAGCAGAATGTTGAACTAAGAGGGCAAACTTTGACCAATTTTGTAATGCAAAAACACCTTTTAAATAATTAATTATTTTCATTATTCATTTACTCAAGCAGCCGTGCAGAACAATTTTTCAATGTTGTAACTTGACCCCGATAATTTAACTCTTTATACCTTGATCTAATTTATTTAATTCATTTCACATATAGCACTTTTAATCAAGGGGCTCCTGGAGTAACAGATTCTTTAATTTCCAGATTGACGCTTCCTGTATCAAGCGGTTTAACGTGCACTTCATAAATTCCGTTTTCGTCTACTGTGAAACTCGGATCATACGGGAGAGACATCTTTTCGGACTGATCCAATGTAAATGTATTTTTATAAATTACGGAAGAGCCTTTTCTTATTGTGATATTTATTTTATCAAGCCCATTAAGATTTTCTATCCAGAATCTGTAAATCATACCTTTTGTAAGGTTAACTTTAAAATCAGTCTCATGCGAGACTGACTCCTTCAAAATAAATCCCCCGGTTTGCCCTTGAAGAAAAGTAAATAAATAAATTATGAAAATAATTATATAAAGTGGAAAAAGGCTCCTGGATCTCTTTGGTTCTTCTGGCATTTTTACCTCGTTCAATGAAATTTTACTTCCGAGTCATCTCATTTTGAATCTTCCAAAACGCGCAGGACGATTTTTCCGCGTGTGTGTCGGCTTTCATTCATCTCGTGAGCTTTTCTTGCTTCGTGAAGCGAAAGTACTGTAGTTACTATTGGCTTAATTTGCTGTTCATCAATTATAGCCGCAATTTGAGCGAGTTCTTTTCCATCAGGTGTGGTCATCAAAGTCTTTGCAGCCACTCCATATTTCTCTGGAGTCCCTTCAGGGATACTGGCAACAGTACTTACCAGGAATCCACCTTCTTTTAAAACTCCCCAGGATCTTTCAAGAGTATCTCCACCTATAGTATCAAGAACCATGTCAAGATTGCTCACAAGAGTTTCAAATTGCTGGTTTCTGTAATCTATAACTTCATCCGCGCCTATACTCATTAGAAACTCCTTATTCTCTCCGGAAGCAGTACCTATCACGTGTGCCCCTTTCCATTTTGCAAACTGCACAGCAAAAGTTCCAACTCCTCCGGAAGCTCCATGAATAAGAACAGATTGCCCTTTTCTTAGTTTGGCAATATCAAAAAGAGCCTGCCAGGCAGCAAGGCCAGCAGTAGGAATTGCAGCACTTTCAATAAATCCGATACTTTTAGGTTTCAGGGCTGCCTGGGTAGAATCGGTAACCGTATATTCCGCGTACCCTCCCTGACCTATGGATACTTTTGCAAAAACCTCATCTCCCCTCTTAAAAGATGTTTCCCCTTCTCCTGTATTCTCTACAATCCCGGAAACGTCCAGCCCTATAGTTGTCGGCAAAGATAGTTCGCTTATATAACCTCTGCGAATTTTCCAATCCATAGGATTAACGCCTGCTGCGATAACTCGGATTTGAATCTGCCCGGGCTCGGGTAAAGGTTCTGGCACATCTTCGTACTTTAGGACTTCAGGTCCTCCAAATTCGTAAATTCTTACTGCTTTCACATTTTTCCCCCCAAAAAGAACTCTTTATTTAATCTATTTGTCCAGTTATGGGACAAATTTTCTAATTAAATAATTATTTTAAACATATCCATTTCAAGTATAATATTTCGGACTATAATGCAGGCCTTATTTTTCTCACTTTCCTTATTTCCCCCTGTATATTTCCCCCTGTATCTTCCTTATTTTCCCCTATATCAAATCATTAAATAAAGTCAATTTTTAAATAAAGTCGATTAGAAATCCCCAAACAAATCTCTGAATTGTAATTACATTTATATTTATAAAATATAAGGACAATTCTATAAATTTGTTCTTATCCATTTTTATAAATTTTAGTTGGTTTTCTTTGGTTTTTAAAGCCTGGTTATTTTTATCTAAAAATAAATGCACTTAACCAGAAATGCATAAAATGGAATTTAAACTGAATAATTAAGTATGTCTTTGGATTTCAATAAAAAGAAATATCTAAAAAAGAAGTGCAGTTATAAATCTGTTAATTCTTCAGGATGGAGTATATGATAAGCTTTTTTCGGAAGGATATTCTGTTGTTTTAAAATTATCAAAGTTATCTATAATCCCGTCTTTATAAACCCCTCTGGAATTGTTGATTTTTATCTTGATTTCTTTTAAATCGTCCTGAATGTTTCCGGCTGAAAGGCCCTTGTTTTCTATCAAATTATACGCGGCACTAATTACTGAACTTCCGAAGGAAAGCATAAGAAATACAATAAGTATGAAAGGCAGCCAGAATTTTCGGTCCATGCAATTAATCCCCTTACCCTGATACTTTTATTTTTATTATTCTATTTTAATCTTTTGAGTTTTCATGCAGATACACGCGTGCCGGCAGATTTCAAAAAGATTTACAATTTTTATTTTGCATTTTGATGTACTTATATTTTCAGATTCGATTTAAATCTGGAAATCCAACAGGGTCATTTTGAATTAATTGAAGTTCAGCTTTCTATATTGTAAATTACTCTCTGTATATCTTTTTGTTTTGAAACTTCTATATAACTCTCTTAACTTTTTGAGTTAAATTTATATAACAGTAACATTTTTTTATATATGAAAAAAAATTTCAAAATTCAATAAATTAAAAAGAAACACTGGTTTTCAGCTTATAAAAGAATATAAGCAGCCAGATTTTCTATTTAATTAATTAAAAAGAAATTTTATGGGGTTTGTAGAGAATTTGGTTTTTGTCTCATTTTTAAAGACCGAAGGCAGTTATAAGTTAGAGAAATTGAAACGGTAAAATCTGGTAACCCGGACAGCGATAAATTTAGTAATTCTACAACTGCTCATATAAATTCTTTCCACTGATATTAATTATAATTTCCATACCCTTCAGAATATCCTATAGGAATCAACTTCATTACTCTGCCTAAATTAACATGGGGCTTTTTATGCAACAGGTAAAAGGAACATTTCTAATTAAAGGAATAACTTCGCTTATTTTTTCAATGGTTTTTGCACTTAATTTGATGACTGCAGGGAGCACAGCAGCTCCACTCTTTGTGAACAGCAGTACGGATTCTATTGCGGATTTTACTTCAATTCAGGACGCAATAAATGCTGCAAATCCTGGAGATGAAATCATTGTTCAACCTGGTACTTATGTGGAAAACATTAAAGTCACCAAGAACGTTACTATTCATGCCGAATCGGATAATCCTTCTGATACTATATTGCAAGCAGCCAATAATTCGGAAGATACATGCAGCATATTGTCTAATGATGTAACTCTTAGAAGTTTCAGTATAAGAGGCTCAACTTTGGCTGGTATCCATTCCTTTGGAGCCACAGATTGTCATATTGAAAATAATAGAATCTCAAATAATACCTGCGGGATTGATTTGTGCTTGCTCAGTTCAGGTAATAGGCTGGACAATAATGAGATTTCAGGCAGTGTAACAGGGATCAGCCTTGGAGATAGCTGGTACAATATTCTAAGTAACAATAAAATCTCAAATTGTGAAAGTGGAATTTCCCTTTTTGACTCCCCAAATAATGAGTTAGAGAAAAATCTTCTTTTCAGCAATATAGACGGGATTTCTCTTATAGGCGAATCAAATGGAAATAACCTGACAAATAACACCATAAATTCAAACAAAAAATCCGGTCTTTATATCTACGGGACTTCTAATAATGCCATTTACAATAATTACTTCAATAATTATTTAAATGTACAGTCTGAGCAGCAGATGTTCGATGCAAACTCCTGGAATATTACGCCTTCGCAGGGTGCCAATATTGTTGGAGGTCCTTACTTTGGAGGGAATTTCTGGACAAAACCTGACGGTACAGTTTATCCTGAAGGAGCAGAAGATTCCAACCTTGATGGGATTTATGATGTTCATTATAACATTGAAGGAAGCGGGTTAATCGATCCTCTCCCTCTTAAAAAATTAAAGCCTGCTCTTATTACTGTAGGCAACAGCGTCCCAGAGAATAATCTTACTCAGAATTCCGATTTTACTTTCATTCAGGATGCAGTCAACAGCGCCTTCCCTGGAGACACTATTCTTGTTTCTCCAGGTATATACAGGGAAAATATCAATATTTACATAACAAATTTAACAGTTGTTTCAGAGTCAGAAAATCCTGAAGATACGATTATTCAGGCGGCTAATAGTTCGGATGATATTTTCTACATAGGAGCAGATGGGGTAAAGGTCAGTGGCTTTAATTTAGTAGGCCCCATTAAACTCCCAAATTCCGAAATTTATCTTAATAAAGTCAAAGATTGCCAGATTGAAAACAACTGGCTGTTTGCTAATAATTCAAGTTCTGAGTCCGGATTTGGAATCCGCGCTGACCTGTCTGACAA
>JBNAKO010000073.1:0-5605 GCA_049706495.1 Methanosarcina sp.
AGATAAGCTTAGAAAGCAGGCACAAGTGAATAATGTATATTCAAAGATGAAATATCAACCAGTTAATGATGCACGACCAAGAAATAAATTAAAATAAATCCTGCATAACAGACTGATAACAATAGATTATTACTATTTATACCGCAGCGTCTTAATTGTGTATCTTATTAAAGCTAGGGTTTTTAAAATATGAAAATAATAAATTAAAAAGTAAGTAAAACCATAGTGCATTACTGGGGGGAACTGGTAGATATGATTGAAGTAAAACTTTACATTGCCTGCAGCCTGGATGGCTTTATAGCTAGAAAAGATGGCAGTATTGACTGGTTAAATGAGTATAATAATGAATCTGGGTCTGATTATGGGTATTCTGAATTTTACGCATCGGTTGGCACAGTTCTTATGGGAAGAAAAACTTATGAACAGGTTCTTGGGTTTGGAGAATGGCCATATGCCGAGAAAAAAGCGTATGTATTTACCAGACAAAAAGAACCCCTGCCCCAAGACAATAATGTAGAATTCGTTTCCGGTGATATTGTAGAATTCACCTGCCAGTTAAAGGAAAGTGCGGACTCAGATATCTGGCTTGTAGGCGGCTCACAGCTTGTTAAGGTATTTCTTCAAGAAAACCTTGTGCAGGAAATAATTGTCTTTATTGTTCCTATAATTCTTGGAAGTGGAATCCCTCTTTTTGATCATATTGGAAAAGAGGTCAGGTTGAGAACTGAAAAAGTGGAAAAATACGAAAATGGACTAGTTGGACTCAATTATAAGGTTATGGACAGTGAAAATAAATAAATAAATAAATAAATAAATATAAGAAGATGAGCACTCAAAATTCTAGACAAAAATAGTGTATTACTCTATTTTATTTTTAAGGTATTTCAAATATATACTGCTGTTTAAAAATAATAAAAATTAAACTCTTAATTTTTTACTAATTAGATTAACTAATGTCAACCATAGCCCAAATATAAATATACCAAAACAGATATATTACATACTATAAACTGGAAAACGGGGATTGAAAGAGGAATTTAGCAGGATAAATTAAAAATATTTTCCTCTTTTGAGAATAAATTATCCGTTTCTATATAATTTAAGACAAATATTAGGTGGATACGGCAATCGAATAATACAATTGTGTCAACCTACATTGTATGAGATAAAAAGATATATATCTGTTTTAAAGATATATACAGCTGGTTCTACTCGGTCTAATATAAAAATAAGTCAAGTAAGAATCAAAGACTGAAAACCCAGACATTAGCCTGGGAGGACGTCGCGTGAGAAGTCATGAAAAATATGCTTAAAACTACAGTTTTACTAGCCGCCCTTACAGGTCTCCTTGTAATTATAGGAAACTATATCGGTGGTACGGGCGGAATGATCATTGCATTCCTGTTCGCAGTAATTCTTAACTTCGGAAGTTACTGGTACAGCGACAAGATAGTCCTTAAGATGTACAGGGCAAAAGAAGTTTCTCCTGCAGAGGCCCCTAACCTGCACAGGATCGTCGATGGACTGGTCATGAAGGCAGGGATACCAAAACCCAAAGTGTATATCGTAGAATCCGGCATGCCAAACGCCTTTGCAACCGGAAGAAACCCAGAGCATGCGGCTGTTGCTGCCACAAACGGAATTCTTGAGATACTTTCTTACGAAGAAATGGAAGGAGTGCTGGCCCACGAGCTTGCACACGTGAAAAATAGAGATACTCTGATAAGCGCTATAGCTGCAACCCTTGCAGGCGTAGTTACCATGCTTGCCAGCTGGGCTCAGTGGGCTGCAATTTTTGGCGGTTTCGGAGGAAGAGATGACGACAGCGGGGGAATAATAGGTCTGATTGCGATGGCAATTTTAGCTCCAATCGCAGCAACTCTTATTCAACTTGCAATCTCAAGGTCAAGGGAATTTGCAGCCGATGCAGAAGGAGCTGCAATATCCAGAAAACCCTGGGCTCTTGCCAGTGCGCTTGAAAAGCTTGAATATGGAAACTCCAATTACAGGCCAAGAGTTTCAGATGTACAGGCAAAAGAAAGCAGTGCTCATATGTTTATTGTTAACCCCCTTAAGGGAGGAGCAATTCAGTCTCTCTTCAGTACACACCCGATAACCGAGGAGAGAGTAAAACGCCTGAGAGAAATGAGGTTCTGAGAATAATTCTCAAACCTTTTTCAAACTTTTTTATAAGCCTCTTCTAAGTTTTTTCAGTTTTCTACAAGTTTTCTATAAGTTTTCAAGCCTTTCTTGAGCCTTTGTTTTTAATTAATGCTTTAATTAAGAGCTTATTGAATCTCTTTTTTAATTTTCTTAATAAATAAAATAAATTTTTAGAAATTTAAAGTAATTCTTATGTACTTAAATAGTTCATATCATTTTTTACTTCTTTATTTTATTCTTCATTCAAGATCCCTGCAATACATTTTATCCGATATGTTATTAAATTTAGTATGCTATATGATATCAAAGAACACTACAACTTTAGCCAGATAATTTAAACTTATTCTTGATAAAACACTTATAAAAGAAAGTAATAGATAACAAAGAGAATAAAATAACGAAAAAAATAATGAAGAGAATAAAACTATAAGCAGAAACTGAGTAGAAACTAAGCCGAAAATAAGTAGAAATAAATTGAAAAAGATTTGCTTAAACCTGTTAAAAAAGATATTTATTGGATTATTATTAAAATTAGCCGTTTGTGGCCGATAATAGCTGTAACACGTGTTCGGATTTTATCTTCAATTTCATCGGGGAATTGCAATGGAGGATGAGTTTAAAGTTGGCAGAATTATCAGAGCAAAAAATATCTCTGATGCTTGGTATCGCGGGCTCAATATCATATGGAATCATGGAAATGTAATCGCCGATGAAAGAGGGAACCAGATTAAAGAATTCATGGATCTTATGGTGGTAATTGAAGACCCTTACAATAATAGGATTCCCAAAGACATAGTCTGGAATGAAGAAAGGCTCGAAGAATATGCAAAACAGTTAATTTCGGGAGAAAATGAACAGGATTTTGAATACACTTATGGGCAGAGGCTTCGAAACTGGAATGGAAAAGTAGACCAGATCGAATATGTGATAAAAAAATTGCAGGAAAATCCTGTATCAAGGCGAGCAATAGCAATTACCTGGATCCCACCAATAGATACAAAGGTAGACGAAGTCCCATGTATGATGCTTGATGACTTTAAAATAAGAGATGGAAGAGTACATCTTACAACACTGTTCAGAAGCCATGATTTTGGAGGAGCTTACCCTGCAAATCTCTACGGACTTTCAAAACTACTTGAATACGTGGCAGAAAGACTGGATGAAAAACCAGGGGTAATAACTACTATCAGTATTTCAGCCCATGTCTACGATCATGATTGGGATCTAGTGGAAAATATCGTAAAAGGGATGAACTGAAAAACTAAATTAAAACTATATCATGAATATATTCCTGAGGAATTATTTTAATTAGAGTGTCAGAAGAGTTTGAGATTTTAATTTATTTACCCTTAGTCTAATCAGTTTAACTTATATACACTTTCAATCTACGGTACTAAACACCTTGTTTAACTTAAATCATATCTTAATATTTAAGTTATGAATATTTAAGTTAATGACTGAAGATATAATATCAGCTAAAATTTAATAAAAAATTCGAAGTGAAAAAGAGTTCTGGTACATATGCGCGTTTCTATCAGTAAATCCTCAGTTAAAGGGGAAGTTTTTGCCCCGCCTTCGAAAAGTTACACTCACAGGGCTGTAACCCTTGCAGCTCTTTCAAAAGAATCAATTGTTCACCGTCCTCTACTTTCAGCCGATACCCTTGCTACAATTCGGGCTTCTAAAATGTTTGGGGCTACAATTGAAGAAAAGGGACAGGACTTAATAATTCATGGATTTGATGGAAAGCCCAGTGTTCCCGAGGATGTAATTGATGCTGCAAACTCAGGCACAACCCTCAGATTTATGACTGCAATAGCAGCCCTTACAGATGGAATTACAGTGCTTACCGGAGACTCCTCACTTCGGACCCGTCCAAACGGCCCTCTCCTTAAAGTGCTTAACGAGCTAGGCGCAAAAACCTGCTCCTCCAGGGGAAATGAAAGAGCTCCAATTATAATTAAAGGGGGACTAAAAGGAGGAGAAGTAAGTATTGAAGGCTCCATCAGTTCCCAATTTATTTCTGCACTTCTTATAGCCTGTTCTCTTGCAGAAAACGATACCAGGCTTTCAATTCAGGGTAAATTGAAATCCAGGCCTTATATAGATGTAACTATCGAAATGCTCGAACTTGCAGGAGTCAAAATCCAGACAGATGACAGTGACGGTATCACTTTTACAATTCCTGGAAAACAAAAATATAATCTCAAAGAATACACAATTCCTGGAGACTTTTCTTCTGCATCTTACCTGCTTGGCGCTGCAGCTATTACAGATGGGGCTGACCTTACAGTCAGGAACCTCTTTCCCTCAAGACAGGGAGACAGAGTAATTATCGAGACTTTGAAAGAAATGGGAGCAAATATAGCATGGGATAAAAAAGCCGGCATTGTAACTGTAAAGGGTGGAAACCCCTTAAAAGCGATCACTTTTGATGCAGGAGCAACTCCTGATCTTGTTCCAACAATTGCTGTTCTGGCTGCAACCGCTGAAGGAACAAGCAAAATAGTAAATGCCGAACATGTCAGGTATAAAGAAACAGATAGACTTTCTGCTCTTGCAACCGAGCTTCCAAAAATGGGAGTCAGGCTTAAAGAAGAAAAAGACAGCCTTACAATTATAGGGGGGGAACTGAAAGGGGCAGAAGTTCACGGCTGGGATGACCATAGAATTGTCATGGCTCTTTCCCTTGCTGGGATGGTTGCAGGGAATACGATAATTGATACAATTGAATCTGTATCTATATCTTATCCTGATTTCTTTAAAGACATGAATAAACTGGGAGTAGAGCTAGAACAGACCAAAGATAAATAACTTTTAATTTTCTAATTAAAGTCTGCTAGGAAAAAATTGAAGGCTTAATTTAAAGATTTGATTTTGACTTGCGAAAAACAAGATTTAAAAAATATTTTATCTTTTATTTTAAAGTTGTCCTTTATTTTAAATTTTTCTAATTTTTTATGTATAAAATTCTTATATAATTGCACAAAGCAGTAGAAACATATAAAATAGTTTAAAAACAGTGCAAAAGAACGGAATCTAAAAAAGAGATAAAAGGTAGGCCAGAAGGCCTACTCTGTTTTAAAGTGTTAATTTATTGAGTTTACTTTGCTGGAATGACGAGGGATCTCTCACCAGCAGGTACGAACTCTCTCATTGCGCCGCGGCCGAACTCTCTCCTTGGTTCAGAGAAGTCGAAGGGCATGAGTTCATCAGCGAAGCAGACCTTGATGAGTGGGTTGACGGTGAATGCGTCTCCACGGCCTGCGTGGGCTGCCTGAGCGATACCTGCGTATCCACCCTGGTGACCGACGTTCATTGCATAGTTGGGGTAGTTTGGACCACGGAGTTCGTCTGGGAGACCTTCGTCGCCCTGGTAGGACAGAACGTTTGTGGCACCACACTGGTCCTGCAGGTCGTATCCGAAGAATCCGAGTCTGCC
>JBNAKO010000074.1:0-11134 GCA_049706495.1 Methanosarcina sp.
GCTCCGAGGAAGGGGACTTCCCGCCTTAGAGTTAAAAATAATATAAAACAAATCTCTTCATAAATTAAAAATTTTAAGCAGAATAGTAAAAAAAGAGTTATGGAACATAAAAATTCCAATAAGCCCCGAAAAGGGGCTTAAATTTGTGTTATCTTAAAAATTATTAACTTTTTATTAAGCGATAGTTTTATTCGTCATCTGCTGCAAAGTCCTCATAACAGTGTATTTTTTACTCTGGAATTTTACAGAATAGTAAGGCACAATTTCCGGAGAGAATCCCATAATAAAATCAGCGAACCTTGGGATATTTGCTGCCATGACATTCATGTAGTCAAAGTTTCTGGACTTTAAGTCAAGAAATTCATTATAATACAGAAGAGCATTTGCACCGGTACGTCCAAAGGCCGGGTTAAGGGCTGAAGACCAGGTAGCAGTTGATTTTTTAGTATTATACAAGTTTAAATGAGCTGCAATAGCTTCTCCCTCAGGAGTCTCGGAAACAAACATATATCCAATATCTTTTTCCTGAATCAACTTAAAAACTCTTTTAAAGAAATCTACGGGGACAGGAGGCTCTAAATTCTGTTTTTCATAAACTAAAGAGAGCAAATGATAATATGTCTCAGGGTCGTTAGACACTCTTGTCGTAAGTCCGGCTTCATCTGCTGCTTTTAATTCCCTTCGAATCTTTCTTGAGAGATTACTATCTATGTTTTCCTTAAGCTGCAGGTGATGTGTGTAGTGCACACTGGACTCCCAGCCATTCCAGGTAAAAGGTCTTACGTCTTCAAGTCCCGGAGAAAAGGTCAGGTGAATACTATCAAAACCCTGCTTGCAAAGAAACTCTCTAAGAGGATTAAGGATATCATGAATTTCCTGTATCCTTTTGCTTGATTTGGAACTCGCACTTTCTTTAATAAGGGGCCCGCAGTAATCAGTCATAATACATGTCGAATATCCTACATCAAGGACACCTTTTAGATTCCTGATAAAAAGGGGGCATCCTCCTACAAGCTCACCATTCCTGTAACAACCATAAATTCTTAACTCTCTTGAGAGAATATCCCTGCTAATTGCGAGCCAATCACTGGTATGAAAGATTGTTCCTGGTTGAGCTTTTTCTACAAGCGAGTCCCAGTCTTTGTATTCAGATGGTGCTAATTCTCTAACTTCAATTTCGTCCATTTTAAGCCCCTTGTAAATAATTTACATGTAATGTATAGGAAAAATATAAGGAAACATTAATTTTAGTTATGCAAGCCTGCTTTGCAGACTCCTTCAACTTGTTTTGCAACGCTGTACCAGCTGTAATTTTCAGTAACATAACTTAAACCTTTTGAACCCAGGCTCTTTCTAAAGTCCGGATTTTCAAGTAATTTTAAAATAGCCTGAGCAAGAGCTTCGGGATTTTCAGGCGGGACAGCAATTCCTGCTTTAGAAGTTTCAAGGGCGTTTGAAACCCCGCTGATATTGCTTGCGACAACAGGTTTTGCACAGGCCATATACTCGTATAATTTTAAAGGCGACAGGCCTATCTTGGCATTTCTGGCAAATATAAAAGGAGCAACACATATATCGCTTGCATTAATATAAGTGGGCACACGGTCATATGCAACTACGCCTGTAAAAATGAACTTATCTCTAATCCCAAGTTGTGTGGAAAGTTCAACAAGTTCATTTCTCATAACTCCATCCCCGACAATTAAGAACCGACATTCTGGAAATCGGGAAAGAATTAAAGGAGCTGCCTTTATCAGATACTCAATTCCCTGCCAGGGAGCAAGATTTCCAACAAAACAAACATAATGGGTTTTTGAGTCCAAACCTAAATCCTTTCTGCAAATCTCCCGTTCAAGCGGTTTAAACAAAGAAGTGTTTGCCCCGTTTGAAATTACAACAATTTTTTCTCCTGAAATATTATAGCTCTTTTCAAGATTTGCCTTTATGCCTGGAGTAACAGCAATAATTTTATCTGAAAACCCCAGAGCTTTTTTAAGAACAAATAATTTAAGCCTGGAACTTAGGGAAGCAGAGTATTTCGAGAAAGAAAAACCAGTTTTTCCCCCGGAATTTGAAAATTTATCGCCTTCGGATTTTGCGTTAAAAAGATTCTTTTCATCTTCTGGGATTCCATTTAATTCGTAAACCATTTTCTTGCATCTATTTTTACAAAAAAGGCCTGCAAGGAAGCCGAAGTTTGGATTACGGGTATATAGAACATCAAAACTTTCAGAACTAAGGATGTTTATAGAATTGCTAAAATAATTGAAGGCAAGAGAAAAAAGACTTCCCGGAGGAATATAATGACGGTGAATATTAGTCATATTTGAAAGAAAAGTTTTGTCAGTAGTGAAGATATGGATTTCATTGTTCAATCTAGCCAGATTACTTACAAGTTCATATCTATGAATAAGTGAGCCGTCAGCAAGAGAGAGAGGCCTTACTATATCCATAAAAAGCATTTTCAAAGTGTATCACCTTTATTACAACTTATTATTCAGTTATAACTGAAAAATCAGGGTTCCCTTTGCTCAATATTTCTTGAATTCCGACTGAAAGTGCCCGTAACTCTTGAATACAGACCAGGGACTCCCTGATTCTTATAATAAGCTCTAATTTCAGGGTCCTGAATCCTCTTTTCCCCTCTAATGGCTGAAGTTACATATCCCCAGAAATATGCAATTCCAGGGTAGTAAGGATATTTTGCTGAGCGATAGAAAACATTCAGCATGGCTGCAAGGAAATTTTTCCCAAGATAATAAGCCATCCATCCATTTTTCATATATCCATGCCAGAGTCCACTGGCAGCACTTGTCTGACGTGTCTGGATCTGGACAATATCTGGATACTGGGCTATTTTCCAGCCTCTCAAAAAAGCTTTTATATTGGAAATGGAATCTGGAGACGGCTCAACCAGATAACCTCCTGTCTCGATAAAACAGTCTTTTTTCCAGAGCCTGCCTGTGCCTCGAGGAAGATTTTTATCAGTCATTTCCCTGGAAAGTTTACCTTCAATATTATAATATACTCCCCCGCTTGCAATCCCAAGAGTACTGTCTTTTTCAAATTCGATTAAAAGTTTTCCAAAATAATTTTCTTCAATTATGGTATCCGCATCAAGAAGGCCTATACACCCAAACTCAAGTTTATTTTGGTTACAATATTCAAGGGCGTAATCAAACCCCTGTTTGCAGACGTAACTGTAGTGAAAAGTTATATCTCTTGGCCTTGGAGGGAGCTTTGTACTTTGAATCCAGGGATAGCTGGATTTAAGGCTTTCAATAATACTGGATGTTTTATCGGTGCTTCCGTCATCAACTATTACCCAGAGCGCAGGTTTTACGTTCTGTGCTATTATTGCTTTTGAAACTTCAGGTAAATTTTGCTCTTCATTTTTTGCAGGCGTGATTAGAAGATATTTGCTTTTTAATTCAGGATCTATTTTCCCACCACCTGTAAATTTCCTCTCCACTTGTTATCCAGGCCCCTTTTTCAGAGCAGTACTGAAGTACCTTTTCGTACAGCTTTACCCAGTCTGTTCGAAAATTACAGCTAAACACAAAATTATGCCAGAGAAGAGTAATAACCCCATTGAACTTTTCGGCAGTATCGATAAGATTTTTAGTATATTCCCATGCCTGTTGAAAATCAAGATGCATATAGTTAAAGAGAGCTGTATCCATTATACACAGAGGAATCTCAAGAATATTGATTTCCTTTCCCGTGTTAAGATTATAAGGAATAAAAGGATGACACATTCCATTTCTGAAGCCAGCACGGTCATAATAACCAAAAGTTGAATCATATTTAAAACCGGCTTCTGCAAGTAATTCCCATGATTCGGGAGTTTTGAACCGCAGGTAATGGTTACGAAAACCCAGGACTTTTTTGCCCAGAACATTTTCAAGTCTGCTTTTTTCTTTTTTTATTTCTTCAAGATTATTATATGAATAATAACCTCCATGAAGGCCGATCTCCCATCCTTTGTCTGAGACCTCTCCTAATTGAGATTCCATATCTTCTATATTATATCTGAACCTTACAGGGTCCATTTCTGCAGTGATACAATAAAAAGAAGATTTTGCGTTATACCCGGCTTCCAAACTCATGATTTCGGGAAGGTTCAGGTATGGGGAGTATTCTTTTCCTCTTAAACGCCAAAGGAGCTGGGCTGCAGAATTCTGAAAATTTAGATTTTTGAGGTAGTGAGCTGAAGAAAGAACAGTATGAGATAGAGGTGGATAAATATCATCCACATCATGAGTTAAACAGACAGCAAAGTTTTTGTTCTCAGGAAAATCAACCTTAAATCCATGTTTCACTAAATAACTGGAAACCTCAGGCTCAAGAGTTTGTTTGAAATCGTCATGATCAAAGACAAAACGGTTATGTTCATCTACTTTTTCAGGAGAATATTCCTCTTTTCGAGTGAAGAGGTCCCAGATTTCCTTATTTTGCTGCAAGATCTCATGCATAACTCTCATCCGAAACTGAGGCTAGAGAAACCCCGGATTTTTTTTCAGGAAGGCTTTCTATAAGTTTGACCATAAAATCAGTCACATCGATCTTATCACTGAGTAGAGCAGCCCTTTTTAAAGCCCAGCTTTTTTTAAGATCAGGGTCTTTTAAAAGCTCTATAGCTTTTTTCAGGGCAGCCTCAGAGTCAGTATAATTATAGAGAAGACCGTATTTTTCTTCAAGTTCTGAAAAATTCCCCATAGTTCCCGAAAGTGTGGATATATAAATAGAAGGAGTTCCCAGAATTGAACTTTCAACAGCCATAGTTGCCCCTTCTCCGACATATAAGGTAGAATAATAAAGCAGGTGATGAATTTTTTCAGATGAAACCCTGATCCTGTAAGGTTCAAATTGTTCTGCCAGGGGCCCTTCTGAAGTAATGAAAACTTTCCCGAACTTGCCAAGCTCCTTGACAAGCGCCACTTTATTATCAATTCCATGATGGCCTACATCATGATGAGCTCCCCATGAAACAAAACGTAAAATTATAAAAGGCTCATCTTTCTGTACTCCAAGTTCTTGCAGAATCTGTGGTTGGGGAGTAAAGTAAGTCGGGTGTAAGTAAGCAAGTTCATGATATCCTTTATACCTTATCTGCTTTTTTCCAACATCTTTTTTGAAACTTGAAGGGGTACAGATTAAATCACAGAACGGGTATGTTAATTTTTGAGCGATTTCAGCGTGTTCGGTATCATTAAAAATTATGCATTTTTTTCTCTGCATCCATGCCACATGAGCTGCAGGTGGTGAAAGGATTCCCATAAGAAGATCAGGATCAAACTTTCTAACCATATCCATCAGTTTAATTTCTCTGACCAGCCACTCCTCAAGTAAGTGAGCTTTTCCTTCCTTGACTGTACTCAGGACGGTATGCGGGATTTTATAAGCATTTAATAACTCAATTACGACATCTTTGTCCCGTGATGCAACCATTATTTTATGTCCCTTTTTTTCCAGGTTCCAAATAGTGTTTTTAAAAAAGTGAACATGGGCTGGATGCCCTATATCAACAAGGACTTTCAATTTTTCACTCCCCAATTATATTTTTATCAATTTGTCGATTCAGGAGAATTCAACTCTTTTATCAATAACGGTTTTACCAATTTTAAAGTGAAAAACAACCTCAAATTAACTGATATGGATGTGAGGAAGTATTTAATAGATCAGAAATTTTATATTACTATAAAAATAAATATAGTAAGATTCTGATTATTTCATCCTTAAAATTTAACTTTACCGTTTAAAGAAACTTAGTTGCATCTCCTTTTATCTTTCAATATATGGAAATTATTCCGGCCCAGTAACTAGAGCCGCCCCCCTCTTAATAACGCCCTCATTAGACTTAAATTTTTTGTACAGACAAGACCACTAACAAATTCTAATATGATAAGAAGATAAATAATTTAACAATAAATAGTTATGGAGAATAATGTTCCTTAACTAAGATTATTAAAATTATAGTGTTAAAAAATTCTTAACCTATTGATCTTAAAAATAAAAAAGTAAATCAAATTTAACCTTTAATATTTTTGTGCAGATTATTTTATAAGAAAGAAGAGAATGTTTATAGTTACTAAATAAATTTAGGAATTTCAGGGGGATAACTGTGAAAATATAATTTCAAAGCCTATAAAGAAGAAGACTGCAATAAAACAAATTAGCAAAGGTAAAATTCCCATATCCATAGAATCCAGTGAAAAACGATCCTTCCTGCTAGAAACCAGTAACATTTCTTTCATTCCAATAAGAGCAATGAGCCCTAAGACTGTAATCTGGTAATAAGTAGGAACCCCAAAATCAGTATAAAGCGAACATATTCCCAAACCCGGGTAAGAACTTCCCATAATATACCCTTCAGCAGCCATGGTAAATATTGAAAACACTATAGACCCCCAAAATCTCTGTAAAGGAGTATTACAATATATCCTATAATCTTTACTGTAATCCTAATTATAGAAAATACTACAGTTAAACTATATAAAGATATAAATCCAGAAAGAAAATCAGGGAAATTAGGTTTCATCAGGACCAATATTTTTAAAGGAATAAAGGTTTCTACGAAAAAATAAATAAGAATTGGAATTTATTACTCTGCAATCCAGGTACGAGGTTTAATTATGAAAATTTCTGTTATAGGTTCAGGATACGTAGGCTCAGTTACAGCTGCATGTTTTGCAGATGTGGGGCACGAAGTTGTTTGTGTCGATATCGATAAGGCAAAAGTCGAACAAATAAACGCAGGTATCCCCCCTATATATGAAGAAGGACTCGAAGAGCTTTTACAAAAGTATGCAGGAAAAAGACTAATTGCAACAGCTGATACTGAGTTTGCAGTTGATGAAACAGACATTTCCTTTATTTGCGTAGGAACCCCTTCAGCAGAAGATGGAAGTATAGACCTTTCAATTGTCAAAGCTGCAGCATCAAGTATTGGAAAGGCTCTTGCAAAGAAAAAAGGGTACCATGTCGTTGTTGTTAAAAGCACGGTTGTCCCTGAAACAACGGAAAAAATTGTGTTACCTATTCTGGAAGAAACAGCAGGAAAAAAGGCTGGAAAAGATTTTGGAGTTGCGATGAATCCTGAATTTCTCAGGGAAGGAAAAGCAGTTCATGATTTCATGCATCCGGATAAAATAGTTATTGGAGCTATTGACAGGAGATCAGGTGACCTTGTTTCCGAACTTTACCGAACTTTTGAATGTGAAGTTACTCGCACCAATCCTGTAACTGCAGAAATGATAAAGTATGCAAATAATTCCCTGCTTGCAACTAAAATTTCCTTTGCCAATGAGATAGGAAATATTTGCAAAAAATTAGGTATAGACACCTATGAAGTTATGGAAGCTGTGGGTAAAGATTTCAGGATATCTCCAAGGTTTTTAAACTCAGGAGCTGGATTTGGAGGTTCCTGTTTTCCAAAAGACGTAAAAGCACTTATAGGAAAAGCAAGAGAAATCGGATATTCTCCTGTACTTCTGGAGTCTGTAATCGCAGTAAATGAAAAACAGCCCCTATTAATGACTAAAATTCTTCAGAAGAAAATAGGAGATGTCAAAAATAAGAAAATTACAGTCCTTGGCCTTGCATTTAAAAATGAAACGGACGATATCCGAGAATCAAGAGCTATTCCGGTTATAGCCGAACTTTTAAGGCTTGGAGCGAAAGTTTCAGCTTATGACCCAATGGCAACAGAAAACATGAAAAAAATATTTCCAACAATTTCTTATTTCAAAAAGCCCGAGGACGCCCTGAAAAATGCTGACGCCTGCCTGGTGATGACAGAATGGGATGAGTTTAGAGAGCTTGATTCGGAATTTGAAAATATGAAAGAAAAAGTAGTAATTGATGGCAGAAGGGTAATTAAAGCAAAAAATATAGATTATGAAGGACTCTGCTGGTAAAACCTGCAGAATTCTTTTTCAATTATCTATCTTTTATTTTAGATCTCAGAATTTCTTACCACTAAAGGTTATTTTAAATACGGCCTCAATAATATGCTTTTATACTTTCTTATCCATCAAATTTTTTTCTGGGGCCACAAGGGTCTTTAAATATTCAAATACATCTTCTCTCAGGCTTTCATTTTTGAGTGCAAAATCAACAATTGCCTTTACATACCCAAGTCTATCTCCGGTATCAAATCTTTTTCCTTTGAACCTGCAAGCATAGATCATCTGAGATTTGTTCAAAAGCCTTATTCCATCGGTAAGTTGGATTTCACTTCCAACTCCTGTTCCTGCGTCCCTTATGCAGTCAAAAATCTCAGGGGTAAAGACGTATCTTCCAATGGCCCCTATATTTGAGGGTGCAATTTCAGGGGAAGGTTTTTCTATGATATCTTCAAGGATATAAAGAGAATCATCAAGAGATTTTCCTTTTATAATCCCATAGCTGCTTAATTTCTCGTAAGGAACTTCTTCTACAGCCAGGGTAGATCTACCGTATTTTTCAAAATTTTCAATTAATTGAGCAGTGCAGGGTTTATCATTTACAATAATATCGTCACCGAGAAGAACAGCAAAAGGTTCATCCCCAATATGATGTTCTGCTCTGAGTACAGCGTCCCCGAGTCCATTTGGTTCTTTCTGGCGAATATAATGGATATCTACAAGCGAAGATACATCTCTAACCAGTTTTAACAATTCGGTATTGTGTTTCTTTGCCAGATGCATTTCAAGCTCAGGGGAATCATCGAAATAATCTTCAATTGCTCTTTTACCCCTGCCTGTAATAATAATAATATCTTCGATTCCTGAGGCAATAGCTTCCTCTACTACGTACTGAATGACAGGCGTGTCTATAATCGGGAGCATTTCCTTTGGCATTGATTTGGTAGCGGGAAGGAAACGAGTACCAAGCCCGGCTGCCGGAATAAGTGCTTTTTTAATAGTCAAAATAAACTCTCCAATAAGAAGGGAATTCTGTGGAAGGTTACTCTTACATTTTCGTTTAAAGTACTTTTCATTCATAAGATATTTAATATTTTGTCGGTATACTTTTGAATTAATTCTAAAAGGCAGTGTAAAAAAGAGAAGATAAAAATATCTTTTAAAACCTAAAACAGTGAAAGATATTAATAAATGAATGGAAAATAAGAAAGGATTTTCATGCCTGCAAAGAAAAAAATACTTGTAACAGGAGGAGCTGGCTTTATAGGCAGCCACCTGGTTGACGAATTAATTAATCAAGAAAACGATGTTATAGTTTTTGATAATCTGAGTTCCGGCAAAATGGAATTTATTGAGCATCATTTAAAAAATTCACGTTTCAGGCTGGTAAAGGGAGATTTGCTTGACCAGGATAAAATAATAAAAACATGCAATGGTATTGATCTGGTTTATCATGTAGCTGCAAATCCCGATGTCAGACTTGGAGCTTCAGATACCAAAGTTCATTTTGATCAGAATATTCTGGCAACATACAATCTGCTTGAAGCCGTAAGAATAAATAACGTTAAACAGCTTGCATTTACTTCTACTTCTACAGTGTATGGAGAGGCAAATATAATGCCTACACCAGAAGAATATGGCCCACTTATCCCTATATCCCTTTACGGCGCTTCCAAACTTGCGTGTGAAGCTCTCATTACTTCATATTCTCATACTTTTGACATACAGGCCTGGATTTTCAGGTTTGCAAACATTGTTGGGCCTCGAAGTACGCATGGGATCACGGTTGATTTTATAAATAAATTAAAGAGCAACCCTGATAAGCTTGAAATTCTGGGGGACGGCAAACAGGAAAAATCCTATTTACATGTTTCCGAATGTGTAAATGCAATATTGTTTGCAATAGAGAATAGTAAAGAGGAAGTAAATATTTTCAATATTGGTTCGGAAGATACTATTAATGCAACAACAATAGGAAAAATTGTTGTAGAAGAAATGAGTCTTAAGAATGTAGAATTTTTTTACACGGGAGGAAGCAGAGGCTGGAAAGGAGATGTTCCTCGGATGAGATTGGGAATTGAAAAACTTAAAGGCCTGGGATGGAAGCCTGTTTATACTTCAGAACAAAGTATAAGAGAAACGGCCAGATCCCTGCTTGGAAAAGATTAAGCTAAAATAACTACCTAAAAAAATATACTACCCTGATATACTGCTATATTACAGGTCACATCAGAATAGGTTCTTGAAAAAAAAGTATTTTTAAAATGGGATTTATCTATATTTTATCAGAGAACTAGCATTCTCATAAATTATTTTCTGATTGATTTTCCAGAACTTCTGTAGCTCTCATGACCAGTTGTTCGGACCCTCGATCATTTATTTTCCTGGCCGGAATTCCTGCAATTGCTATATTAGGTTCGGTAAATGATTTGTTTACAACAGAATTGGCCCCTATAGCTATTCCATCTGCAATTTCTATATCCCCGAAAATTTTGGCACCAGGCCCGATATAAACGTTATTCCCTATCTTTGGGGTTAAGTCGTCGTGCCCGGCCCGAGTACCTATAACCGTGCATACATGTATTCTACAGTTTGCACCAATTCTTGCATTGCCGTTTACAACAATTGTGCCTGGATGACTTATTGATAAACCTGGGCCAAAAACATTTGGCTTGATGTGAAAACTAAGAAATAAACTTAGCAGATAAAATTTCAGATATAGGTAATAGTAGTAAGGACGGTAAAAGCTAGAAGTTTTACAATTTTTATAATATTCGACTTTTCTCAGTAATCTTTGAAAAACCCATACTTCATCAAAAAAGAGAGCCGGCTTTTTTCTATTTCTACCCAGGGCTACTCTATCTGCTTCTAAATAATACTGATAGTCTTGTTTTGACCTTATCATAAAATACTCCCGATTATAAAACCGAATACCTGAGCCAGAAGCTTGAATAATGTCAAGCCCTGCCAGCTACTTTTTCAAAGAAGGCTTTTTTTAAATATTTGCTTAAATAATACTCAGCTTTTTTATATGGTTTACTGTTGACTAATTTCTTTTTAGAAGTAGGGTTTAAGGGTACTTAATATTTGAAAGCAGCATTTTTCCTTAATAGGACTTACGCGGTTGAACTGAATAATCAACGGCTTTAAACCTTCAACTTTATAAAGCAGTATTTAATAGTGAAGTCTATTGAGCCTGTTTTTGAATCTCAAGTGCGTAAGTTCTA
>JBNAKO010000075.1:0-42412 GCA_049706495.1 Methanosarcina sp.
AATTTATCCCCCAATTAAGGTGAATTTATGTCATTAGCAAATCTCAGAACACATTATACGGTCGATGTCAAACCCGGAAAAGTTGACAACGGCCAGAAAATTACTCTTGCAGGCTGGGTCCATGAGGTAAGGGATCTTGGAGGAATCTGTTTTGTAGTACTCCGAGACCGTGAAGGAAAGGCCCAGGTTACTCTTGTAAAGAAAAAAATCGACAAAGACCTTTTTGATGCTGCAAGAAGGCTTGTCCGCGAATCCGTAATTTCAGTAACAGGAACGGTCAAATTCGAAGAAAAAGCTCCGAACGGATATGAGCTTCTTCCTGAAAATATAACTGTGCTCAATGCTGCAGGCTCTCCGCTTCCAATGGATACTACCGGAAAAGTAGAAGCCGAACTTGATACCAGGCTTGATTCCCGTTTTATTGACCTGAGAAGAGCCGAAACAACTGCTGTTTTTAAAATAAGGCACCAGGCACTTCAGGCAATAAGGGAATACTTCGTGGAAAACAGGTTTATTGAAACTGCAACCCCAAAAGTAGTGGCAACTGCAACCGAAGGCGGAACTGCCCTTTTCCCGATCACCTATTTTGATAGAGAGGCTTTTTTAAACCAGAGCCCTCAGCTTTTCAAGCAGATCCTTATGAGCGGCGGGTTTGACAGGGTTTTTGAAATCGGGCCTATTTTCCGGGCAGAAGAGCACGACACCCGCAGGCACCTGAATGAAGCAACTTCCATTGACGTTGAGGTTAGTTTTGCAGACCATTTCGACGTAATGGAAATTCTCGAAAATTTAGTTGCTTATGTCTATACCCAGGTTATCGAAAAATGTGCTTCTTCGCTTGAAGTCCTGGAAGTTGAACTAAAAATCCCCAAAACTCCTTTCCTGAAACTTACCTATGATGAAGTAATAGAGATCATAAACTCCCGCTCTGAAGAAAAAATGCAATGGGGAGATGACCTTGGCACGCTTGGAGAACATCTTGTAGGCGATTATGTCTATGAAACCACAGGCGAATCCCATTATTTCATTATCGACTGGCCAACTGAGATCAAGCCCTTTTATGCAATGCCGTATGAAGACAGGCCTGAATTCAGCAAGTCTTTTGACATGATGCACCGCACAATGGAGCTTTCTTCAGGAGCCCAGCGTATCCATATTCCGGATTTGCTCAAAAAAAGGATTGAATCTCAGGGCTTAAATCCTGATGGTTTTGAATTTTACCTCAAGGCTTTCGAGTTTGGAATGCCTCCTCATGCAGGCTGGGGTATGGGTTGTGAGCGTTTTATCATGACCATGCTTGGAACTGAAAACATAAGGGATACTGTATTATTCCCGAGGGACAGGAGAAGACTTTCTCCGTAAGTCCTTTTTCATTTTCGAAATTAGAACACAGAACTCTTAATTAATTTATTACTTAATAAATTAATTTTTTATTTTTAATTTCTCATTCGGCTCTAAATTTTAAAAAACTATCGTTATTTATCTTTACTAAATTTTTATTTATTCCTTGAAGCATTTAAGTCATTATAAGTCCTTAGTCCTCGACATTGGTGTTTATAAATTGTTACTTGTTAATAAATTTCTATTTAACTTTTATTATTTTCAAAATATCTGAAGAATTCCAAAATGTGTCTAAAAATTTATTTGAAACAAGCTAGGGAAGGATAAATATGGAGGAAAGGAACGCATCTGTAGACTCTCCTGAAAAACGTGCAGCAGGCATTGCAGCATCTCAAATAGTAAAATCAGGAATGATAGTCGGGCTTGGGACAGGTTCGACAGTCGCATATACTATAAAAGAACTCGGCAGACGAATTAAAGAAGAAGGGCTTGAAATTCTCGGGGTTGTCACCTCATACCAGTCTGAGATACTGGCAATAGAAGCAGGAATCCCTCTGACTACCCTTGCCCAGCATCCTGAATTGGACCTTGCAATTGACGGAGCAGACCAGATAGATTCGAACTTTTACGCAATTAAAGGCGGAGGAGCAGCTCATACCCGCGAAAAAATAGTATCTTTTTCAGCAAAGCGATTTCTGGTTGTTGCTGATGAATCCAAAACCAGTTCAGAGCTTAATAAGACTGTGCCCATAGAGGTTCTTCCTTTTGCAAAGGAACTTGTAATAAAAAAGATAAAGGAACTTGGAGGAGTACCTGAACTGAGGTTTGCTGTAAGAAAAGATGGGCCTGTAATTACCGATAATGGAAATTTCGTACTTGACTCGAATTTTGGCGTAATAAAAGACCCTGTTAAGCTTTCTCTTCAGTTATCTTCAATTCCCGGAATTGTTGAACATGGAATTTTTACCAACGTAGACGAACTCTATATCGGGAAAAAAGATGGATCTGTAGAAATACGTAAGAATAAAAAAAATTTGTAAAAAGCATCTAATAATAAATTTGTAACAAATAAGATCCGCAAAAAATCTATAAAAACCTACAAAAACCTCTAAAATTTCTAAAATCTCTAAAAAACTTGTAAAAACAGAGCTTTATTATTATTGTAAATTGTCATCAGGAATTGTTATTACAAATTGAGATTTACCCGGTATGTTTTTATAGAAGTATTATCAGTAATTTCCTGATTAATACTGCTTTATACAAGCAATTATTGTGATCAGATTTTCAGGTTAATCTTGCTAAGATAATAATAGTATCTCTAGCCACAAACAAATTTGAATTTCAGGTAAAGTTTCCCAATACATTTACTTCATTTTAAGGAGGTTTTGGTTGAAATGGATAAAGGCGGCCAACCAATTATAATAATAGATCCTAGGAAAGAGCAGACAAAGGGAAAAGAAGCGCTTAGCATGAATATTGCAGCTGCAAAGGCTGTAGCCAGCATAGTAAAGAGCACTCTCGGGCCAAGGGGAATGGACAAGATGCTTGTCAACCCGATTGGAGACATTACTATAACAAATGATGGGGCTACCATTTTACATGACATGTCCATTGAGCACCCTGCAGCTAAAATGGTTGTCGAGGTTGCTCAGTCCCTTGAAAGTTCAGCAGGGGACGGCACTACAAGTGCAGTTGTATTTACAGGCAGCCTCCTGGAAAAAGCAGAAGGTCTCATTGAAAATGGAGTCCACCCAACTGTTATTGTCAAAGGATACAGGCTTGCATCCGAAAAAGCCGTTGAGATCTTTGAAAGTCTGGCAATTTCAGCCGGAAAAGAGGACAGAAAACTTCTCACACAGGTTGCCAAAACCTCTATTACAGGAAAAGCCTCTGAAAAATACAGCGGTTTAATTGCGGAACTCTGTGTTAATGCAGTTCTTGCTATTCTCGAAAGAGGAATAGCTGACCTTAAGAATGTCATTATTACAAAGGACGTTGGAGGCAGGATTGAAGATACGGAGTTTGTCGAAGGTATTGTAATAGATAAAGTTGCCCTTGACAAAAACTTTCCTCTCAAACTTAAGAACCCCAATATTGCTTTGATCGATGCTCCTATGGAAGTTGGTAAAACTGCAAATAAAGCAAAGCTCCAGATAAGCTCGGTTAGCGATCTTGAAGAATTTGTAAAACAGGAAGATGCAGCCCTTTACGAGATGGCAGATTATATTATAAGGGCAGGCGCAAATGCCGTTTTTTGTTCCAAGGGTATGGACGACAAAATTGCAGATTACCTCCAGAGCAGGGGAATCTATGCCACCCGAAGGGTTAAAAACGATGATATGCAGCACCTTGCTGACGCAACAGGCGGAAGGCCTGTCAGAAATATAAAAGAGCTTACGGAGAAAGAGCTCGGGCATGCCGGACTTCTTGAACAGGACAGGGACGACGACCAGGGGAAAACCTACCTCAGGGACTGTAAAGGTGCAAAATCCGTTTCAATTGTTATTCGCGGAGGAACCGAACACGTTGTTGATAACGTGGAACGCGCAATCGATGATGCCCTCAGAGTAGTGAAATGTGTCGTAGAAGACGGCAAAGTAGTTGCAGGCGGAGGAGCTTCTGAAGTAGAAGTCGCTCTTGAAATTCGTACTTTTGCCTCCAGTATCGGCGGCCGGGAACAGATGGCAATTAGGGCTTTTGCCGATGCTCTTGAAGAAATTCCAAGGACAATTGCCAGAAATGCAGGCCTCGATACTATTGATACAATTGTAAATCTCAGAGCAAAACATGCAGAAAATAAAAATGCAGGCCTGAATATCAAGACCGGCGCTGCAGAAGACATGTTAGAAAAAGGAATCGTAGATCCTCTGAGAGTAAAAGTTGATTCTGTCAAAGCGGGATCTGAAGCTGCTGCTATGGTACTTCGTGTGGACAATATTCTCCGTGCTCAGAGCGCCAGCATGCAGGACGTAAAACCTGAACACATGGCAAGCACCTATGATGGAATCTCAGCCCCTCAGCTTAACATGCGCAGATAAAAATTGAATTCTTAAAATAAAATTAACCTTTTTAAGAAAATTGCAGATTTATTCTGCAATTTTCTTAACCTTTTTTAATTTTTTCTTGCTTTTTACTCAATTTCTCAACTCTAATGCAATTTTAAAGCATTAAAATTAATTCAATAATTCAAATTGTAAGCCCTTTTGAAATTTTTCTTAAGACCGAAATTATTTACTTTTTTCAAGATCAAAAAAAGCTATAGAAAGCTATAGAAATTTATAAAAAAGGAATTGCTCTTCTCTAATTTTTTTCAGCTTTTAAAGATTTTCATTGTTAAATGATCTATGGTTTCACTATTATTAAACTAACTCACTTATATATACTATATGAAATTTTTATTTAATAACAAGTTGGAATATACTGAATTTAGAAGTAATTATTATTATTATTATTATTATTATTATTATTATTATTATTATTATTATTATTATTATTATTATTATTATTATTATTCGGGAGAATCTACAGGAAGAAATTATTTTTATTTTAAATTTCAAATTATTTTACTAACTTAATTAAAAAATTTTCTATCAGAGCGCTCTATTTAAATTTTAAACAGAAAGTATGTCTTCAAGGCCCGACTTCTTAATTTTCTTAATAATGGTGATAATCAATTATATCGAATTATAAAAAATATTGCGAGGTTGTTTAAGATATACTGCAGCAACTGCGGATTAAAAATAGATCCAGAAGATCTTTTTTGCTCAAAATGTGGAAAAAAGCTAAAAACCGAATTCAATCTTCAAGAGATCAAGCAATATATCCCTGAATGTATAGATTTTCAGCATTCAAATATCTCAAAATCAATTGCTGGCAATTATAAAGCTGAGAGTGGAAAATATTCCCCGCAAAAAACCTTTTTTATGGTTTTAGTTCTAATTTTCATCTTTGGATGCATAATTTCTATTTACTTAACCTCATTTTTTAATACAAGCTACATAAAATCTGAGAGCAGCCCTGGTTTGTACTGCACAATTGATAAGGAAAAAAATATTCAAATCTGCAAACAGATAGCCTCGGAATATTATAAAACTCATGAATACTCAAATGACGATATTTACGACTGTGATAACATGGCCCAGGATATCTGGAATATGCTCAAAGCCAGAGGAATTAATGCAAGAATTGCAGTTGGAGACTTTAAACCTGAAAACAGAAATGGAATAAAAGGCGAAGAACATTTAAATAATAATTTAAACAGTGAAGAGCCAGGAAATTTTGAAGAGATAGGACAAATCAGCAATCTGAGCTACCTTTCTCCCTGTTCCGGAAACCTGGATTCTCAGAAGATCGACAATTTAACTCACGCCTGGGTGCTGGCTGAAGTCTCACCTGATTACTGGTTGGCTATCGAAAGTACTGGCGGATATGTTGTTTACAGTACAGAAAATGAAAGCTATTATCACGGGCTCATCTTCAGTAATCCAAAGAATTACAGGATTTTTTTTGAACTTTACAGGGACTGGAAAACACAAGCAGCAGAATATAAAAGTGAAAGCTTATCTTACAATAAGCTAATAGGAATTTTTAACAATGCCAGTTACTCAGAACAAATGGTCATGAAGAGTAGCATCGAAATTACTAAAGAGAGATTACACGAAAAAGAAGAAAAATTCCTTAAAACCGATTCCGAATTGAAAGCTTTATTGCAGTATGGGTAATCAACCGGAATAAAAACTCTGCTTAATTTAAATTTGTGATTTTTATATCTCCCCATAGAACTGCCTGTAATCCTCAATAGCCTTTTTAGCCTGTACAGGAAACTCAGTTTTCAAATATTCTATAAATTCATCTCTTGATTTTGTTTCCTTAAGGATTTCCAGTAAAAGAGCAGTAAATTTTCTTGACACCGGATTTCCTTTTTCAATTTCAAATGACAGGCAAAGGGCTTCTTTTGGAAAATATTTTCTTCGAATCCAGGGAGAAACTGAGCCAAGTAAAACCCCGTCTTTTAACATACTGTAAGCAGGCACTCCTATCCTTTCGAGCCTATCTTTTCCTGCAAGTTTTTCCAGATTTTCCCGAGAATAAGAATGAAGTTCAATATAGACTTCAGGTTTTAATTCCTCTATGGCATCCAGAATCTTTTTTCCTGTCTTCGGGTAATAATTCGGGTCAAGTGTCGAAATATATTTTCCACTGCTGACAAGGGGAATTAAGGCTAAGGTCCCGGTTTTGGCAGGTTTGAGCTTCTCCAGAAGCACTGCGGTATCTTTCCACTCTTCGCCATGCAGGCCTGCAACAAAGAGTCGGACTGGTTTTCCGCTCGCAGAAAGCTTTATCATGCCTTTCGGTAAAGTATTTGAATTTGATTTTGAATCTGATTTTGAATCTGGTTTCATGCTTAATCGAAATTTATATTGAAACTTATGTTGAAATTAAAACTAAAAATAAAATAAAATAAATTAAATTAAATTAAATTAAATTAAATTAAACTAATTAAACTAATTAAATTATATTAAATTACTTAAAATTTAAATTAAGTCATATTTCGATTTTATTATACTCTATTAATTTTCAAGCATTTTTTTCGTCAGATAGAGGTTTTCTTGCAACTACATAGATTTCCTGTTTTTCAGAGCTTATAACCTGCTGAATCTCAAGCCCAAGATTTTCAATTTTGCTTACAACTGGTCTGGGATTTTTCTTTTTCGGCATTTTTATAACCTGAAGCAGCTTTCCCCCTTCTTTCAGGAGCGGCAGCATTCTCGAAAGGGCTTTGATCGAATCTTCAGGCTCAAGCGTCATATCCGAAAGAATTACATCGACAGGTTCTTCTGAAATCTCATTTAGAGGCGTTGAAAACACGTCCCCGAACATTATTTCAACATTTTCCTTCTCATATGCAATTTTTCCAAGCTCGCTCCGGAAATCCCTGCTGAATTCAATTCCTTTTACATGCCCAGCAATTTCCGAAGCAAACAAAAGAAATCCGCCTGCGCTGGATCCTAGATCAAGTACATTGTCTCCGGGCTTAAGAATGCCACTTTCTTCCTGAATAAACTTAAGCTTAAAATAACCCTGTGGCTGATCAAGGCCTTCAGCGACTTCAATCATATCGTCTGTTGAAACGTCCCTTGAAACCTTTGTTACAGGTATGCCATTAACCTTAACATTTCCGTCAATAATGGCAGTTTTGGCTCTTCCCCTTGATTTAAAATAACCCATATCCACTAGGTATGCATCCAGTCTCATGGGGCATTGTATCAGCAGAGCCTGTATATATAGATAACAAGTAAGCATTTGATGGGGGCAAAAAGAGAAGTTATACTTGGATTATACCACGTCAATTCCACTCTTTACAATATCTAGCATTTTCGTTAACGGCTGTTATTTAACTACAAATACTGGAGTTCCTATAAATTTCCCAGAATAAATTTCCCAGATTGGGAAACCTCTAATTCTAGTGCCTCCTTCCCCCATTATCAAATTCTAGAAAGGGATCTAACCTGATTTCATTTGTATTTTTCATAAAAGCCTTTTTTCCGGTATCTGAACTTTGCTACCCAGAATAGTTACTGAAGTAAAAGTATTACCTATTGAGATCATTTTTTCAATTTCTCGTTAGCCTACCACTCTTCCTGTACTAAGGGTTAGTGAATTGGGAGGAGAAGAATATGAAATCGGAGCTTGGTGATATCTATACGGAATTTTAGGGTGCTTTGTCATCAAATGGTCATTTCTTTAGGCTGATTTAGTATCTCTGATTCCTTTCTCGTTTCCTGAGCAATCATGTATCTCAGCCCTATAAGCGTTATCAGATCAACAGAAAGGCCAAAGAGTCCATAGAGCTGAATTTCGAAGAAGTTAAAGACATGGACAAAGAAGATATAGATCAGCACTGAGCTTTCGAGAAGATGGTAAGCTTTGAGCCTGTTTTTTCGTATACTTAGAATTCCTGCTACTGAAAAGCCGGCTGCCAGGCCTGTGAAGCCCAGATGGAGCCAGTCAATCAGGGACAGAGGCGGCAGAGTAAGGTCAAGGACGGCGAAGGAGAAAATTGAGGTAAGGACGATAAGGATCATGCTATAGCTTACCTTCTTGGTAGTTGATATCGCTGAGATCAAGATTATGTAAATCGCCGGGGAAACTAAGAAGGTGAAAACTCCCCAGAAGATAGCATTCTCAATATCCATGTTGACATAGATAGCTTCTATTAGGGAGGCCAGGGTTTTTAGAAAAAAGTAGCCTATCAGGAGCTCGATAAACCATGTCTTTCTAATCATCCAGCTATAAAGTTTATCAACCCTGCGCTTTAAATTGGTGTAAACTACGGGTTCCAGACTGGAGGGAGGAAACGAACTGAGAATTTCACCCAGATTTTCTGCGGTCTTATCTGAATTTTTCAATAACACCTTTTGGTTGTCCGTTCTGCCCGGTATGCTTTCGGAAAGCAGTATCCTATAAGTATCATCACCCCTGAGAACGAAATCTTTTGATATCTCCAGGAAGTTAGCCTGCTTTTCCTTCTCTGTGAGATAGCGTATATTGCTTATCCTTCTGATAAAGACAAAAAGAAGAATAAAGGTAATGTATATCAGGCCAATAGAAGGCTTGAAGAAGTAGTCGTTGTCGCTGGTAATGAATTTTCCTAACTCATCTATAAAAGCGCCAAAGCCAAACCCTCCCAGAAACGCAGCCAGGCTTCTGGAGTAATTACCCAGGAAAATCAGGAGGATCAATATTGAGGCCAACATAAAAAAACCTCCGACCAGTACATGAGCTATATGAAGACCCCCGCCCCCTACCTGGGGGTAGCCTGTAATTCCCAGAAAGAACCTTATGGCAAGGACTGCGGTTATAGCCGTGACCATAAATGCTTCCAGCAGGCTGCCGGCATATATATTTCGGGCAAATATTATCTCCCACGAACCTCTGATCATATTTTATTCCTTCAGAAAATCTGGTCTTAACCCCAATTTATGCAATTTCTTAAGCACAATTAAATCATATTTTGCTGAAAGTTCCCCGGCTGAAACCTCATGCTCCTTAATTTTCGAACAGCAGTACAGAATATCTTAGAGTGTAGCCTCAGATGTCGTAAGTAATGTAAAGTTACTGCCACCCTTTCAATTGAGTGAAAATGTAGTTTCCGGATATTCCAGATATTATAGAACCAATAAATCTATACTTCCATGTTTTTCACTATTATATGTTTCTAATTGTGAAAAATTCGATTAACACAGGAGCGATCGCCTCTGCAGCAACTTCATGCGTCTGACCTGTCAGAGTAAGATACTGTGCGTTGGGAATAGCATTTGCAAGTGCCTTTGCTGTAATATGCATAAATGGATAGCTAGTTTCACCAGCCATAATAAGCGTCGGCACAGCAATCCTGGCCGCTCTTTCCAGAGGGACTGAGGCATCTTCCCCAAGGATAGCAGCATCATATGCAAGCGTGTGAGCTATTGCTTCCAACATTGGCCACATTGGATGCTTGCGCATTTCTGGAACCTGATCTGCAGGCATCCCGGTTAACATCATAAAGAGGGCTAAAGCATCTTTTTTGTTCCCTGCATTTAGCAATTCATTAAGTCTCTGTCTGTATTCTTTCCAGGCCTGGCGGGCGTTTTCATCAGAGTTGTATGGCACTTCATACATAGCAAGCTTTCTAATTTTATTATCGAGCTTGATTGTTGCTTCCATAGCAAGGGCTCCACCTGAAGAAATACCGAAAATAAATGTGCATCCACCCGCTATATTGATGAGGGCTTCGAGATCTTCAATTTCCCGCTCAATTGCGTACGGCTGTGTATCGGTACTATCACCCCTTCCCCGGCGATCATAATAATACACAGTAAAATGATCCTTTAACAGGTTAGCCAGCTGCACTGTCCCTTGGTCAAATGCTCTATATTGTAAAGCGCCATCTATAAGGATAATTGTTGGTCCTTTACCAATTCTGTCGTATGCAATTATCGTCCCATCTTTTGAAGTTACTTTCTGCATTTTTACTCCCCTATTTTAAAATTAGATTTTTTTGCATTTTTTCTAAGAGTTCATCGAGTCTATTGTACGATTCGTTTACTTCCCTTTCATATTTGGGAGAGAGCATAGCATCTCTATCCAAAACAGATTGGCAAACAATTTGCATAATCAATCTTGTCTTGCTGTCAGGCAAGGCTTCAAATCTATTTGTACGTAAAATCGCATGCCCCTTTTCAGGAAGTCCTTCAAGCTCAACAGTGTCAATAATTCTTTCGGGGGCTGCAACCTCATGATATACGCCACGAAATGCATACGCATTACCCTTTTGATCTTTTAAAACATATCGCCAGAAGCCGCCGTTTTTTGGCTCAAATGTTTCAATATTCATGACACTCCCTCTGGGCCCATACCACTGGCTGTAAAGATCTGGATCGGTAAAAGCCTTAAAAACGAGCTCTTGAGAAGCATCAAATTCCCGGATATTGAAGAGTTCCTGCTTTTCAGGTTCGGCTATAATTTTTGTAGTATTTCCCATGTTTATACCCCTTTCTATGGAATATTTTTTTGTTTAAAAATAAAGAAAATCTTTATAAGGCTCAGATTTTTGTACTTATTCAGGAGTACTTGCAGCTTCCATAGACTTACCAAGAAACTCTTTGATCATCGGAATCAACCAATCGGTCCATTCTATCGCATCAACGTGAGTAGTGCCAGGGAACACTGCAAGTTGAGAACTTGGAAGCCCAGCAATATCTCCGAATACCCCGTCCCCAGTAACTTAAATATTTCAACAGCTTTTTCTGGAAGAAGACTATGTGAATCACAGAGACATACCTTCACAAAAATTAAAGAATTTCCTTCTGTTAACCGCCTCAAACTCCTGCCCATTAAGAAGATACCGCACGGTTCTTTAAAATGCTATAATTAATTTGTGTTTAGTTGCTTAATTTCAACTTATTCTATATATTTAGCAAGTTTGTCGAATGATTCGTTCCAACCCTGCAGTGTATCAGTTCTAGCCTTGTCACTTATGCTTCCGACATTGGAATTTTGCAAAATAAGTCTAGTTTTACCATTATATTCTTCGAAGCTCACTTTAATCTGCATTTCCATTGGAAAGTCCTGGCTCAGTCCGTAATATGAAGCTGGCACTGTATTGCCTTCTTTATCTGTGAAAGAATTGATCATTACCAGCCTTTCCGGTTCGACTATTTCTTGATAAACACTTTTACTGCAAGATTCCTGTCCTTCAGGTGATCGTACACAACTGAAATGCTGGCCTCCTACCCGAAAATCCATTTTAGAGACAAATGGAGTAAACCCCTCAGGCCACCACCAATGTTTAAGTATGTCAGGATCTGTCCATGCTTTCCAGACAGTTTTAAGTGGCGCATCGAAAATGTGCATAATAACCAATTCTTTTGTATTCTCCTTTTCCATATTATCAGCTCCATCCAAATTTCTGAAGTCTCTTTAAGTCTTTTTTCCTGTTTTGGGCCTGCTTTTTAGACTTTACAGAGATATTTCATTAGATCTTCTAAACTCAGGATAGGCTCCATGCTTACTTCTTTGCCATGGTGAGTAAATTATGAATGTTTAAATTTTCACACACAACAAAGAAAGTAAACACCTAAAAATTTACCATAAGTTCAGCCTGATTATTGAAAGTTAGGTGTGGTGCTATTCTTTGAGTTTTGGTTTTCTCGTAAAACTTTATCCATTTTATCGAGAACCTCTTCAAGGCCAGCTTTAGAGATTTCTACCGCATGATCCGTTGTGTATCCGCGCTCGGAGTACTTCATTTCAGTTTTACCTTCCACGTCCTTAAGAATTATAACGTGGGGGACTTCTATTGGAATACCTTCAGGAAGGCCAATATCCTGAGGACTGAGCATCTTACAATCTTTGTCAGTAAATCTAAGAGTAAATTCAATTTGTTTATTCTGTATAATTCTGGTGTAGTTCCATGTGTTATATAAAATAAAACCCCCCATTTCTTCTGGCGCTTGCATAGAAACAAGTGAAGTCCCACCCACGCGAAAGTCTATTTCAACCACAGGTACCGTGAAATTTTTTGGTCCCCACCACTTTTTAATCATCTGTGGCTCGACCCAGGCCTGCCATACTTTCTCAACGGGGATGTCAAAAACGCGAGTTGTAATCAGTTCGTACTTTTTGGTTATGTCTTTAGGAATCTTTTCCATTGCCAGCAAACTCCCAAAAGTATTATTGCAACTAATGTAATTAATTCAGAGATAAGTTTGATGCCCTCCATATCTCTTCAATTAAGATTCCCTAGTAAAAAATTTATATTAGCAAAAAATAACCCCACTGCTGAGTATTTTTCTATATCCCACACGCCTGTCAAATGCCCATAACAATTCTTTAAGGAAGTTGCTGGACAATATCCACAAATATGCCAGCCGGATCTTCAAAAATAAAATGTTTCTGTCCCCACTCTTCCTCTACATATTGTAATATAATCTGTAAATCTCCCAGCTTTTGAGCTTTCTCGTATTCTTCTTTAGCGTTTTTTACTTCAAAAGTAATAATAATACCTTTTCTGCCAAACTCAGAATGAAGAAACTCAGGCTGATTAGAAAGATTAGGCTTCATAAATGCCAGCTCAATGCCACTTTTATGCTTCAACTGTACGTACCAGTCAGATTCAAAGAGAACATCAAAACCAAAGTTTCTGACATAAAAATTCTTACATTCCTCAAACCTTGCTGTAATAACAACAGGGTATTGCATGGTTATATCTATTGTTTGCATAAAATCTCCTCCCCATCAAATTCGCGAGAATATCGTTTTTTTGTTTTCTAGAATTATGTAATTAATGTTTTATAGGCATAATGTCTTTAGGGCTCTCATTTTCAGAATTTTGGACGTGTGATTGTCTGTCCCTAACGCTGTTCTCCATCCTTTGCTTATTTATAAAGTCATTGAATTGAAAAACACTGATTTCCACTTCTCTGTAAATGATTTTTATTTGCTGGCAGTAATTTTTTTTATAACTTTCGTTCGGAAACTCTAATTGAGTTATACTATTGGCTTAACATTACCCATAAGGCGTTTCCTTCGAAAAGTAATTTGATTTGCAGTCCTCAACGCACGTACATTCGGGTAGTCAAAAATAGAAATAAGAGACAGGATAACTTTTGCATTCTCCAAGGGGTCATTTTTTATAATCTGAAGAGCAAGATCTGCTGGGGTTTTGCGATCTTTTTTGGCGATACACACTATTACTGGCATTTTGAGTTGATGTGCCTTATCACTCGGTTTGTAACGCATTATTTCAAAAAGAATCCACGAAGCAACTTTGTTTCGCCAGTATTTACTCTGCATTCCGTCGATTGTCTGCTGGGCTTGCGATGAGGCTGACAGCGAGTTCACCAGTTGTTCCAGCAGCATGAATATAGTAGGGTGGAAGACTTAACCATCTTCGGATGTATCTTTGAACATAACGCCCAAGAGCCTGAACGTTGCTTGAGACAAACAACCTTTTACCTATTTGGGAAAGCTATTAAACGGGATTTGTGCAACCACTGCTGCAATATCCGGATCTTTTGCAGCAGTAATAATAACGTGGCCTCCTCTAAGGGAGTTTCCCTAAAGCGCAATCTGTTCCGGATCAATGCCTGTCTGATTGAGGGCAAATGAGACAGCGAAGTGAATGTCTGTATGTTGTTCCTTAATGTCGATTAGCTGGCATAGTGATCCTTCACTCTCGCCGAAGTTTTGGTAGTTAATAGTAAGTGTGGTGAGGCCATTTGCAGCAAATTCGTGTGCAATCGTTTAAATTGATGGCGTATCTTGAGTCCCGGTAAAACCATCAGTAAGTACCATACGCGGTAGAATAGAATCCGTATAGACTGGATGATAAAGATAACCAGTACACGTAACGCCGTTAGAATTAAAATGCACTTCTGTCCTCTCAATCACAAAGATCTCCTTGCTGGTATACCCGTTTTGTTACTCCATACAATTTACTTTGATTTTAGAGATGCAGGGATGCAAATTTATTCCTTAAAGAATTCTTTTAGTACCGGAGCCAGGACTTCAGGTGAGACTAGAGTACTTTGCCCACTGAGTGTTTTTCGCTGGGCGTGTAGTATAAATTCAGCTAGGGTATCGGATGCTTCATGTTTAAAGTCCGGACTCTTGTCGCCGTCTAACACTAAGGTTGGAACGGTCACTTTTTTAGCAACCTCAATCGGGATTGAACCGTCGCCCATAACCTCGTTTTCGTACACGAGGGTTGGTGCCACAGCTTCCATGAGTTGCCAATCTGGAGATTGTTTCATATCTTCAATCGCTTCAGCAGGTAGCATGTCAGCAAAAAAGAAGGAGACTGCATCGCTGTTTTTCCCTTCTTTTAGTAGTTCGGTTATGTGCTTCTTATATTCGGCAAAAGATTGCTTGGCATCGTTGTCGTCAACATCTAAAGGGGACTCGTGGAGAACCAGTTTAGCAATCTTTTCTCTGAGTTTTGCGGCAGCTCTGAGCGCTAATACTGAACCCGAGGAAAAACCATACACATAAGCCGAGCCGCCTTCCTCGTCAATGAGTGCTTCAATATCTTCGATTTCCCGGTCCATTGCATAGGGTTTTGTATCCGTGCTCTCCCCACGGCCACGACGGTCATAGGTGATGACAGTAAATTCCTTTGAAAGCTCGGCAGCAAGCGGTCTTCCGCCTGAATGCTCGCGGTAACTCAGAGCGCCATCTATTAGAATTACTCCTGATCCCTTGCCAGTCCTGTCATAGGCGATGATCGTACCGTCTTTCGAGGTTACTTTTTGCATTTTTACTCCTATTCTTAAAGACCAGAATTTTATTTTTTCATTTTTTCCAGTAATTTATCCAGACGAGAATATGAGCCGTTAAGCCCTTCCTCCATTCCGCTCTGAAGCATCCAGTCCCTATCTTCAATTGACCGGAAAACAGATTGAGATATCAGCTTTGTCCTGTTACCTGGCAAAACTTCGAATCTTGCAGTATCAAGAATAACTTGTCCTTTTTCAGGTAGGCCTTCAAATTTTCCAATAATTCTCTCAGGTGGTTCAAGTTCCATTGTAAGCCCTCTTGGGCTAATCCACTGCATATAAAGCTCAGGGTCAGTAAACGCTTTAAATACAAGATCTCGTGGTGCATCAAACTCTCGTTCAATAATAATTTCCTGCTTTCCAGGTTCAGCCGTGATTTTAGTAAGTTTATTGATTATCTTGTTTCCCCCTCTTCCTATAGATGAATTGAATATAAACGGATATTCTGGCTCTTTTCGATTCCAAATTCAAAATATAGGATTTTTATGCATTCTTTTTATAATTATGGTTTTAAGAACAAATATTTACACTGCTAATTCAACTACTTAATTCAATTATTTAAGGTTTAGAAAGCGGGAAATATTTAGTAAAAGCTTGAAGTTATATACAAATGAACTTATATACAAATTAATTTAATTAATTCCTGGGGCAAAAAAGATGAAGAAGTCTTTAAAAATCTCTTTTTATACTTTCCTGACACTTGCTATACTTACTTTTATATGCATTTTTTTAATTTTTTCAAGCCCCTTTTTTATGAATTTATATGCCAGCACCCTGATTGAGTATAGTGGTGTTGATCACGATAACATTTATTTCCAGGCTTATACGAAAGAAGAATTTGCACTTAAGTATTTTAATACTACTCTAAGCCCTGAAGATGATTTTATAGAACTCTTTGAAAATCATTACGGTACGCAAAACAAAAAAGATGGCTTATTCCTGATTACATATGATATTCAGGAGCCTGGAGATAGAACCAGGTACACACTTTACGGGATCAATAAATACACTCATCTTGTGTATAAAGATACAAGGAAAGTATGTTATACGGATTCTGAAGCAAATTCCATACCGGAAAGAAGGAATTCTACATGAAAGCAAGAAAAATTACTTTTTTCCTGTGGATACTCCTGATCACTGGAGGAATTTCTATATATATTTTTTTCCCCGAAAAGTTAAGCCTTTTATTCCTGCAGGAAATCAGTAAGAACGATATGCTTGTTATTTTCCTAATCTATTACCTGGTTGTCTCCTTAAGGGGCTTGACTTTTATTCCTTCAAGCCCTCTCCTCCTCGCAGGAGTCCTGATTTTCGATCCTGTAAAACTTTTTATAATAAATCTGGCAGCAATCCTAACTTCTTCCACAATAGTGTATTATTTTTCAAAATATCTGGGATTTGATGTTTATTTTGAAACAAAATACAAGGAAACTGCTCAAAAAATAAGAAAAAAACTTATGGATAAAGAACTTCCTATAATTGTCGGATGGAGCTTTTTCCCTTTAACCCCTACGGATTTGGTCGTATATGTCGGGTCTACTTTAAGGGTAAGCGTCTTTAAATGTCTTTTTGGGGTTTTAATTGGAGAGGCAGTATTAACTGCTTTTTATATAACTACAGCAACTATGATCTTACAAAATACAGTGCCATAAGTGGAATTTAAGGTTTTTAATTTTTATAAGTTTATAATCAAATTTTATTTTACTTCTGTAATTAAACCTGATCCAGGCACGTTTACAACAAAGAAATAGATATATTTTTAAATTAAAAGCCTGTCTGTGTTTTATTTAATATACATTTATAATTTATGTCGATGGTAATTAGCTATGGAAATCTGATAAATTGACCAATAATACCGCAGAAGTGGTCATTTAAAAAACAAGGCATTTGTACTTGTAAATAATATCAAGAAGGATCCACAATACTTACTTTATTCAAATATTTATTGATCATTTATATCTCAGAGATTTTATTAAATCTATAAACATTTTAATTTTTTATAATTTAAAGCCCCTTCATTAAATTTTCGGAGATATTTTTTTCAATCCGAATTTTTCAATTAAATTTTTCAATCTGAACTTCCGGTGAGACAGTGTATCTAAAAATCCTAAAAAAATTTACATCATTATTTCCCCTCTGGGCTGTATTGTTATCTGCAGTTGCTTATCTATTTCCCCAATATTTTGCCCCTCATCAAGGATTAATTGTGCCTTTTTTGAGCCTGATCATGCTTGGAATGGGAGTTACTCTCTCGGTAGACAGTTTTCTGGCAGTTTTTAAAAGGCCAAGAGTTGTTTTCCTTGGCACACTGATGCAGTACACAATTATGCCTCTGGCGGCCTGGATAGTTTGCTTAATCTTAAAGCTCCCTGCTGACCTTGCTGCCGGAGTAATTCTGCTCGGGTGCTGTCCTGGAGGAACGGCTTCCAATGTGATTACCTATCTGGCAAAAGGAGATGTTGCTCTTTCTATAGTCCTTACTTCGGTTTCGACTCTTCTTGCTTTCCTGGCAACTCCTTTTCTTACCTGGCTTTTCATAGGCCAGACAGTAGAAGTCGATGTAGTGGGCATGCTTACGAGTGTTGTGAATATTGTTGTTATACCTGTAGTTCTCGGCCTTTTAATCAGCTATTTCTTTGAAAAACAAATAAAATCGGTTAAAGAGATTTTCCCGGCAATTTCTGCTGCTGCAATTGTAATCATTATTGCAATAATCATAGGAACAAATAGTGAAAACCTCGTCCAGAGCGGCCCTTTGGTCCTGCTTGCAGTAATCCTGCACAATGGATTCGGATTAGCAGGCGGGTACTGGATTTCAAAGGCCTTAAAATTCAGTGAAATCGAGGCAAGAACGATTGCAATTGAAGTCGGAATGCAAAATTCAGGCCTCAGTGTAGCCCTTGCAATAAAGCACTTTACTCCTATAGCTGCCCTTCCGGGGGCGATTTTCAGCATCTGGCATAATCTGTCCGGAGCCTTTCTTGCAGGATACTGGTCAAAAAAGAGCCAGAAGGGCTCTGAACTCGAAGTAAAAACTAAAACCAGAAATTAAACTTAATTTCCAAATTCGAATATAAATAAGGCTTGGGAGTATTTCCTCAGGCCTTTGTAATAAATATTTTTAGTAAATATTTCAATAAATATTTTTAATAAATTTTTTAATAAATATCTTTTTAATCCGTATTATTTTTAAATATTGTATTTTATTTTATACTATAATGCATATATCGTGTTCTATTAAATTAAGGATTTTATAAATCAAATAAGTGTCTTAAACTTGCTCTGCAGAGTTGTACGGCAGCGCAATCTAATAAAAATTTAAAGATTTATAAAGTTTTTCTAACCAAAATAATGGGGAATAACGAGGAGGAGAGTAATATATCTATCATATCTATGCGAGATTGGCATCATACTAGTTCTGGATTGAATCCTGTGACTTCTGATTCTTCTGATTCTTCTGAAGCTCCAATAGGGGGTACAGGTGACTCAGAACAGAAAAAGGCAATTGACCCTGCAAACATGAACCTCTCAATTAAACCTGGAGACGATTTTTATGAATATGCCCAGGGAAGCTGGATAAAAACCCACCCTGTGCCTGCAGACAAATCCAGATATGGAGAGTTTGCGATAGTTAAGGACAGAAATTACGAGCGAGTCAGAGATATTGTAGAGAGTGCAACTAACAACTCTTCTGCTCCTGAAGGAAGCCTTGAACAGAAGATCGGAGACTTCTACCGTATGGGGACAGATAGTAAAGCTCTTGCCAGGCAGCAACTCGATACCATAAAACCCGAGTTAAAAATGATAGAAAATGTTTCCAGCATGTCTGAGATTCAGACAGTATCGACTCAATTAATGGACTATGGTATAGACCCTCTCTTCTTTATATACGCAGCTCCTGACAAAAAAAACAGTGAGCTTGTGATTGCCAATCTGGCTCAAGGGGGACTTGGCCTTCCGGACAGGGATTTTTATTTCAGGCAGGACAGCGAATCTGTAAAAATCAGAGAGCATTACCTTAATCATGTTGCTAACATGTTCTTTTTCCTTGGAGATAAGCTGGAGCTTACTGAAAATAGTGCCAGGGACATAATGAAAATTGAAACCAGGCTGGCTAATGCATCCTTTACCAGAGTGGAAAGCCATGATGAGGTCAAAACTTATAATAAAATGAGTCTTGAGGAACTTCAGACCTTCGCCCCAAATATAGGTTGGTCCAGGCTTTTTAAAGATCTGAGTTCTCCGGATATAACTGAGGTTAATGTAAGAAACCCTTCTTTCTTTAAGGAGTTGAGCAATGCCCTTCAGGATGAGAGCCTGGATGACTGGAAAACCTTCCTGCGCTGGAAAGTGATCCTGGCCACTTCTCCATATCTTAGCTTTGAAGCGGAAAGAGAACATTTTGATTTTTATGGAAGAAAGCTAAACGGCCAGCAGAAAATGAAGCCCCGCTGGAAAAGGGCTCTGGATGCAGTAAACTATTCAATAGGCGAAGCTGTAGGCCGTGTTTATGTAGAGAAGTATTTTGACCCTGAATCCAAAGCCAAAATGCAGGAAATGGTCTCCAACCTCAAAAAAGTCTTCAAGGAAAGAATTCAAAACCTGAAATGGATGGAGCCAGAGACCAGGAAAAAAGCCTTTCTGAAACTTGAGGCTCTGGATGTTCAGGTAGGCTACCCTGATGAATGGCTGGATTATTCAGAACTTGAAGTAAAGGATGATTCATATGTCAGGAATGTGCTTAGAGCTTCCTGGTTCCAGTTCCATCACGGCCCATATGGCCTGGAAAGAATAGGCAAGCCTGTAAACCGGAAACTCTGGATGATGAATCCTCAAGAAACAAATGCCTATGCGGATTTTAACAAGATCATAATGGTTTTTCCAGCAGGCATACTTCAGCCTCCATTTTTCGATAAGAACGCTCATGATGCAGTAAATTACGGGGCAATAGGCGCCATTATAGGCCATGAAATGACCCATCATTTCGATAGCCAGGGAAGGAAGTTTGATGCAGATGGGAATTTAACGGACTGGTGGACCGAAAAGGATGCCGATAACTTCACTAGACGAGCTGCCGTTCTGGTGGACCAGTACAATAAATTTGAGACCTTGCCTGATCTATACATTAATGGGGAACTAACCTTACAGGAAAATATAGCGGATTTAGGCGGATTAACAATGGCCTATTACGCCTACAAATTATCCTTAAAAGAAGAGCCCGAAATTATAGACGGATTAACAGGAGACCAGAGATTCTTTTTAAGTTTCACCCAGATCTGGAGAGAATCCCAGACAGATGAATTCCTGAGAACCCAGACACTGACTGATATGCATTCGCCAAGCAAGTTCAGGGTTAATGGCACGGTTTTTAACATGCCTGAATTTTACAATGCATTCCCGGAAATAAAGTCAGGAGATAAACTTTACAGGCCTGAAAATGAGAGACCGGTAATCTGGTAACCTTCTTCGGTAACATCTGGAATATAATTATCTTGATAAATGCATCAAGTGGGATTCCTTGCCTCTTTTTTTAAAAAGAGACAAATTTTTCCTTTATTTGTTTCTCTACTTATTTTTTTTATTTTTTTATATCTATTTTCTTTTTCTTTTTCTATTTATTTTTTATATTATCACTATCCACTTATTTTTTTTGGATAATTAAAAAATATTGGCTCCTGAAAGACCGAAAAACACAGAAATTTCGTATTTAAAAAATGGTGTTATAATGTTCCGACAGTTTTCACTGCCGGAAAGAGATGGTTTTCAGGGACTTTAATTAATCCTTTTTAGTATTTTTCCTTATTTATTTCAATAATTATTTCGATATTATTCATATTTTTGTGCGTTTTTTGCTTTTTTGCCTTTATTTTACCAAGATAATTCTATCAGTTTTTCCGGGATTCACTGAGGAGGAAACTGAAAGATAATTGATTAAAGCATCCGTATCTACAGGTCCCACAATTCTATTGACTCCTTCTTTCAGGATCGAGAAATTATCTCCCCCATCAGCCAGGAAATTGTTTACTGTTACACGGTAAGGAGTGTCGGGGTCAATAGAAGTGCCATTGAGTTTTATACTGGAAATCTCGACTTTCTCGCCTGCAGGCGCTCTCTCATCCCAGGTATAACTGAAACCCTTTGAAACCTGCAGAATGCGTTTACTTCCAGGAGTCGGGTTATCAAACTGTTGCTCAAGCAAAGCATCAATCTGAGTTCCATTTAAAGTCATTGTGATCATGTTGTTCCCAAAAGGCTGGACATTGAACGCCTCCCCGTAAGTTACCTGGCCGGGCAGTTCTCCACCGCTGATTTGATCATATGTCAGGCTGGCACGAATTCCTCCAGGGTTTGTGAAAGCCATTACAGCACCGCCGGAACTTGAGTTAGATGTAGCATAAAGCTGAGCATCGGCAACAAAATCTCCCAGAGCGGATTCGCCGGCCTCATTAGCTGATGATGTAATATTGCCTGTAATATTTCCAACCACCCTGTTAGCCAGAGGAGCAACCAGTGCTTTATATTCATTAACCAATTCAGATACCTCTGGATCCTTAGGAACATCTCTGGACACCGGAATATTCCTGGATCTTACATCTATTACGTCCTTAGTCCTGTTATTTATTACCAGATCAACATCGGTAAGCAAATTCCCTGCCGAGCCAACTTCTGTAACTATGCGTCCGTCAATAACTGCATTATAGGCCTGATGAGTATGACCGGTGATGAAAACATCCACTTCGTCGTCTGTAGCATTAACCACATCTATAATTGGGCCGCTCATGTTCAGGCTTTCATTATACAACCCGCTTTGAGAGCCTCCATCGTGAATGATTACAATTATAGTTTTTACACCCAGCTCTTTCAATTTTCCAACGTATTCATTGATGGTTTCGGCTTCATCCAGGAATTTAACTCCCTTAACCCCTGACGCAGTTACTATAGACGGAGTATCTTTTAGACTGATTCCAATAAATCCTACTGGCACTTTCTGGATACAGGTAACGTTATAAGCAGGGAACAGCGTGGCGTTAGTGGTTTCATTAACAATATTTGCAGCCAGAAACTGGAACTCTGCTCCTTCAAAAAAAGAGTTATTCAGGCATCCGTCCTTGGGGTGGCAGCCTCCATTCTGAAGCCGAATGAGTTCCTCAGGCCCTTCATCAAACTCATGGTTGCCTACGGCTGAAAAATCGAATCCTATAGCATTAAGGGTTTTTATTGTCGGTTCATCATGGAACAGGGCTGAAAGAAGTGGACTGGCCCCTACCGAATCTCCGGCCGATACTACAATTGTATTGGGGTTCTCAGAACTAAGTTTTTGTATGTGGGTAGCAAGGTATTCAGCACCCCCGGTTTCAACACGTATCGGGTCTCCTGTCTCATTATAACCTGTAGTTGTCTTGCCTGTAGCAGGTTCAAGCTGCCCATGCAAATCATTAATGGCCAGGATCTGGACTTCTATTGTATTTTTATCAGTTTTTGAGGCTCCCACACAGCTAATTGAAACCAGGACGACGAATATCACCAGGCATAACTGAAGGGCAAGGTGCTTCCAGGCTTTATTCATCGTGTAAGCTTTGTGTATTGTATAATTAGGATTCTTTGACATATCCGTTCCTCATGAAACGCTAAATTGGAGATGTTAATCAGGCTCATCTAAAATCCAAATATCTAAAATTTTTATTTATGACTCAAATCATAATAAAAAAATTAAAACAGTTTAAACCTATTTTAATCTTCCGGAATTCCGGATTACTATCTATTATCTATGGACGAATTTCATGAGGGATATAAAATCATAGAATCTGTTAGTAACAAATGCAGTGGTTCGGAATTCCCTAGATAACATTCTTTAGCATAATACTTTTAGAGAAATTTTAAAAAAGTCTTTACTTTTCTTTGGCCTGCCTTTCTTCTCAACGGGAATTCTACCATGCTTCCACGGCCAGCATGTTAAATAGTTTTACTTCTTAAGGTTAGCAGCCCGTCATTGAAGCGGTGGTCCACCCCGATTGTATGCAGTTGAATCAAAGACAACCAGCCAGTCGAAATCAGTAAAACTTTGAGGAGTTAATGCAAAGTAAGTCGGATTTTTTGTACTGCCTGAGCGAACAGGAAGAGCTGCAATTTCTGGCATTAAAAGCCTCTCACCTTTATAAGTTGGAATAAACCGCATCGGTCCAGGCGCAGTAATTAACCGCGCTTCAAGTGTGCCAGCTTCGGGCTGGCCAATACTATTAGCATCGGAAACACCTATTCCAGACCCAATAATTGCATATCGTGGACCAAATATTTCATTAAGGTGAGATCCAACAGGCCACCATGTTAATAGATCATTGCCCAATTGCCATTGAGCTTTTCCACGCTGGAGATGACTATTGTGAGCGAAGGCCAATACTTTTCCACATCCATGTTCACGGGATACAATGTAAGCCAGATTATCCGTCATCATCACATCACGGATACCGAGGCCTTCAATAATCCGTTTCCCTGGATCCGACTTTCGTGCCAATACAGCATGATAGTTCAACAACTGCCTTGCCAAAGAAGCATAATGCATGGCTTCCATGTAACGGTTTTTATTGCTTTTAGCTACCAATTCAGGACGGCGTGCTGATAATTCTGAAATGAGATCCTCTGTTTCAATTCGTAAAGCAGTTGCAGCCGGGGACAATCCTACAGACTTGGTAGGGTCCATCATTGCGGCGGGATTTTCCCAGTCTGAATCCTGGCCAAGAAACGAATCGATATGTTCGCGATGCTCTCTAGCGCTGGCACTATCAATAGAGGCGAGGTAATCGAGAACAAAATACAATACTTGCTTCGGACTATCTGTAGATGCCATTTCTGTCGGACTATCAAAACCATAGAACTGGAGCTTGATAGAACGGGAGGGATCGGCATTGTATTCGCGCATCCATTCTATAAGTTCTCGATTTGCATCCAGGCTGCCGAAACCGTGGCTAAAGCCTGTATCCTGTACTTCCTCATATGATTTCTGGCCATTGCCAGCAATATATTCATTTATTATTCGTGCCCGAGGTGAACTGCTTTCGATAGCAATAGCGCTATATCCATGTTTCTCTACCAGACGCTGGAAGAGTCGGTTACGAAGTAGAAGAATATCTTCTCCGCCGTGAAGCGCTTCTCCGAAGCCTAGCAGTTCAACCGAATCCCCAAGAGAGTCGATTACTCTGTCAACAGCGTAATTGAAACTCTCGGAAGAATCAAAAGAAAAAGGAATCGTTTCGTGCCGAATCCAATCGTCGAGAGTAGAATAGACTTGGTCAGAATGTTTGGAATTATTCTGAAGAAATAAACCTTTTTCCATTTCTTGGAGCCCCATTTAATAAAAGTATAAACAAATCCTGAACAGTTTGTTCTTTTAATTTCTTTTTTCTTTTAATCTTTTAATATATATATAGATACAAAAATCCTGTAAATAAATGACACTATCACTTTTTTGATAAATTTACATTATTTTACTAATATAATTTAGGGCAGATAATTATTTATACTATTAACTTAATTTAGCCATTCGTTGTATGTTTACATCTTCAATCTTACTGTTCTTTCAATTAATTTACTAATTTCCTCCTTACTTTTTTGAGGCGTTGCTTTAGCTCTGCAGGTTACTATGTTTTTAACGCTACTTTATACGAGGACAGTTTTTCTAAACTGAAAGTATTAAAGAAGGGCATGAAGAAGAACAAAATCGGACAGAAAAATCCCAATGTAAAATTCGCACACTGCAGGAGCAGTCCAATACAATATAATCAGGAAATTGTTAGAAATTCTTAATTAATAGATTAATACTTTCAACCTGCTATCTTACTTTATTAATAGAAAGATTAACACTAAAATTAAGGGATTAAACCGGCATCGGTTAATTATAACTACTTATTTATAATAATACGTCCAATTATCTGCCTGGATAAATTGCCTCAGGGCAATATGCCGCTTCCAGGTATGATTTCACAATCTATGTATAAATAGAGAGTGCTTAACATTCATGGGATACTCTTAAAAACATTATCAGATCTAGCTTACAATTGAATCACTTAAATCCGCTGAATCTCTTAATTTAGCAGGTTTCCTGACATTTAACCTCAAGATTTTCATTTAAGTATTTAATAATTCAAGCATCAATAATTCGATATTCAAAAATCCAATAATTGGATCATTCAATAATTGAATTATTCAACAATTCGATCATTCAATAATTCAATAATTCGATCACTCATCATTCAATTGAAAAGAAAACCCGAGAGAAGGAAAATGAAAAATATCATCATTAAAGGGGCACGGGAACACAACCTGAAAGACATCACTGTAGAACTCCCAAGAGACAGGTTCATTGTTATTACGGGAGTTTCAGGTTCTGGGAAATCCACCCTTGCTTTTGACACTGTTTATGCCGAAGGACAGAGGCGATATGTGGAATCTCTCTCAGCCTATGCACGCCAATTCCTCGGACTTATGAATAAGCCTGATGTGGACAGTATTGAGGGATTATCCCCTGCAATTTCTATCGAGCAGAAAACAACATCCAAAAACCCCCGGAGTACCGTTGGAACGGTCACTGAAATTTACGATTATCTCAGACTGCTCTTTGCCCGCGTGGGAACTCCTTACTGTCCAACTCACAACATCAAAATCGAATCCCAATCCCCTGAAAGGATTGCAGACAGCATTACAAGAGAATTCAAAGGAACTGTTACCATCCTTGCTCCTGTGATTCGCCAGAAAAAAGGGACATACCAGCACCTTTTCAGAGAATTCAACAGTGAAGGATTTACCCGAATGAGAGTAAACGGGGAAATTCACAGGACAGATGATGAAATCACCCTTGACCGCTACAAAAAACACGATATCGAAGTCGTAATTGACAGGCTTGACCCTGCTGAAGACCGTTCAAGGCTTGTAGAGGCCTGTGAAAATGCCCTTCAAAAAGCAGATGGGCTTTTAATTGCCGTTGATTCCGAAGGAAAGGATCACCTTTACTCTTCAAACATGGCCTGTCCTGTTTGTGGAATGGCATTTGAAGAGCTTCAGCCCAGGATGTTTTCCTTTAACAGTCCTTTCGGGGCCTGTGAGGCCTGTAATGGGCTCGGGTTTAAAATGGAGCTTGACCCTGACCTTATTATTCCTGACAGATCTCTCTGTATTGCAGATGGCGCTGTAGCTCTTTATAGAAATTACCTTGACGGGTACAGGAGCCAGCACCTCGCAGCCGTGGCAAAACATTTCGGGTTTGATATTTTTACTCCGATTGAAGCTCTCTCGGAAGAGCAGTATAATGCTCTTATTTTTGGTTCGGATGACAGGATTCATTTCAGCATGAGCATGAAAAACGGAGATGCTCAGTGGTCTCACAAAGGTACATGGGAAGGTCTTCTTCCGCAATCCAAAAGACTATACAGTCAGACTAAATCCGATTACAGGCGAAGAGAGTTAGAAAAATTCATGCAGGTTAAGCCCTGTCCAAAATGTGAAGGCAAACGCCTGAAAGAAAAAGTGCTTTCAGTAAAAATTGGGGACAAATCAATTGTAGATGTAACCAACCTTTCAATTATAGACTGTATCCGATTCTTTGAGGATATAGAACTCTCTGAAAGGGAAAAAGAAATTGCAAAACAGGTTTTAAAGGAAATCCGTTCAAGATTGGGTTTTCTGGAACACGTCGGGCTTGGTTATTTAACTCTTTCCAGAAGTGCAGGCACGCTTTCAGGAGGAGAAGCTCAGAGAATCCGGTTAGCTACCCAGATTGGCTCAAACCTCATGGGTGTCCTTTATGTGCTTGACGAGCCCTCAATAGGCCTGCACCAGAGAGACAATGAGCGGCTGATTCAAACTCTGCAAACCTTAAGAGACCTTGGCAATACGCTCTTAGTTGTAGAACACGATGAAGACACAATCCGGGCTGCAGACTATGTGCTTGACATAGGGCCAGGGGCAGGGATTCATGGAGGGTTTGTAGTAGCTGAAGGTACACCTGAAGAAATTGAACAAAATCCAGATTCCCTTACAGGCCAGTACCTTTCAGGAGCAAAACAGATCAAGCCGCCTACTTTACGCAGACAGAGCGGCTCTTATATCCGGCTTAAAGGTTGTCGGGCAAACAACCTTAAAGATATTGATGTGAATATTCCTATAGGGCTCCTGACCTTGATTACAGGGGTATCCGGGTCCGGGAAGTCTACACTTATTTATGATACCCTGTACAAAGCTCTGATGAAAAAGATCAATAAATCAAGTGTAACTCCAGGAGACTATGACGAACTGGCTTTCGATTCTGACATCGATAAAGTTATAGTTATTGACCAGAGCCCTATTGGCAGGACTCCCCGTTCAAACCCTGCAACCTATACCAAGGTTTTTGATGCCATCAGGCAGGCTTTTGCGGATACAAAAGAAGCCAAAATCCGGGGGTACAAAAACGGCCGTTTCTCTTTTAACGTGAAAGGAGGACGCTGTGAAGCCTGTCAGGGAGACGGATTGATCAAGATCGAAATGAACTTCCTGCCAGATGTATATATTGAGTGCGAAGAATGTAAAGGCACACGCTATAACCGCGAAACCCTTGAAGTGAAATACAGGGGTAAATCCATTGCTGATGTCCTTAATATGACTGTGGAAGAAGCTGCAGAGCATTTCGAAAATATCCCGGCAATCAAAAATAAGCTTGATACCCTGAATAAAGTAGGTTTGGGATATATCAAACTCGGACAGAGTTCGACAACCCTGTCAGGAGGAGAAGCCCAGAGAATAAAACTGACAAGAGAGCTCTCCAAAAAAGGTACCGGAAAAACTATTTATCTCCTTGACGAGCCTACAACAGGGCTTCATTTCCATGATGTAAAAAAGCTAATTGCGGTTTTGAACGGGCTTGTAGCAAAAGGGAATACTGTGGTCGTAATTGAACACAACCTGGACGTAATTAAATCTGCAGATCATATAATTGACCTTGGCCCTGAAGGGGGAAATGCAGGTGGAGAAATTATTGCTACAGGTACCCCTGAAGAGGTAGCTCAGGCACAGGGAAGCTATACAGCTCGTTTCCTTGCCCCCAGACTTTCGGTAACAGCATCTTATCTTGAAACGGATGCAGAAGAGCCCATTGATGTGATTTTCGAAGAAGGAGAAGGCTTTGAATCAGATTATGAAGAGTTTGGAGATGCTGGAGAAGATTCTGAAGAATTCGAAAGCTCTGAGCAGGATTCTGAACAATTCAAACATAAATCAGACCCGATGTTTGAAGAACAAATCCTGTAAAAAACTTCATAATTTATTTTAAATTCCGGGATGCACTCTTAATTATCAAGTGCATCCTTTTTCTCTGAGATCTTTTAGTAGCTTACTTTAACAGGCTTGCAGGTGGGCTTTTTAATCTTAAGATATTTTTAAACAGGGATTAAAATTAATTGTAAATTTCATTTAAATCTCGACGTAAATTGAATGCATATCTCCATTTAGATTCTCATTTAAATCTAAAAAATTTAAATATAAAGTTATTAATATAAAAACAGCAATTAGAAACTACGAATACAAAAGAGAAATGTGTATAAGGCAAGTAAAGAATGCAGGAGTAAAAGTTGCCAGAAAGTAAAATTCGAAAAAACAGAGAAAAGCGAATAAAGAGGTTTGGAGTATGATTGACCTGGAGGTTCTTCCTCACCTGCCTGGCTGTTATCTTTTTAAGAATGAAGAGGGAACCGTACTTTATGTAGGTAAGGCAAAAGACCTAAAAAAGCGGGTTAGCAGTTATTTCCAGAAGCGAGACCATGATCCAAAGACTGAAAGTCTTGTACAGGCTATCAGAAATCTGGATTTCATTGTTACAAATACTGAGGTTGAAGCCTTTATTCTGGAAAATACTTTAATTAAAAAACACTGGCCAAGATACAATATTGCTCTGAAGGATTCAAAAAGATACGCCTGCATCCATTTGACTGCAGAAAAGTTTCCAAGGATAAGGCTTGCTAGGAAAAAAATCGACCCGGGGGAGTTTTTCGGCCCTTTTGTTTCTGCAAGAGAAAGAAATTACATTTTCGAGGTTGTAAGGAAAACCTTCCAGCTCAGAACCTGCAAACAGATGCCAAAGCGTGCCTGTCTTCGCTATCATATAGGTGCCTGCACCGGCCCCTGTATAGGGGCAGTTTCCGAAGAAGAGTATCAAGAAAAAGTAAGAAGAGCTGGCTCTGTCCTGAAAGGAAATATTCATGAGCTTATGGAGCTTATGGAACAGGAAATGAAAGAGTTTGCTGCAAAACAGCAGTTTGAGCAGGCTCTGGCACTCAGGGATGAAATTTTAGCCCTCGAAAATCTTCAAGAAAAACAAAATATGGAGAGGCAGAAAAAGCATAATGAGGATATCCTGAACTATATTGTCAGGGAGGATACGGTTTATCTTATGCTTTTTAAGGTCTACAAAGGCACGCTGGAAGATAAACAGGATTATGTTTTTGCCTTTGGAGAAAATTTCCTGGAAGAATTTCTGGTCCAGTATTATTCCGAGAATGAACCGCCTGAAGAGCTGATTCTTCCTGAACCGCTTGAGGAGTCTTTTGCAGATTTCCTTTCTCATGTAAAAGGCACAAAAGTAAAAGTTACTGTGCCCAAACAGGGAGAGAAAAAAGAGCTTCTGGACCTTGTCTTTAAGAATGTCGAGATAGGCTTTTTCGGAGACCGGAAAAAGCTTGAGGCTTTACAAACCAAACTTTCCCTTCCAAAACTTCCTAATGTTATTGAGTGTTTCGACATCTCCCATCTTTCAGGTACAGCAACAGTTGGTTCCATGGTGCAGTTCCGGGGAGGCAGGCCTGATAAGCACAATTACCGCCGCTTCAAAATAGAAGGTGTGGAAGGGATTGACGACTTTGCTTCTATTGCCGAGGTCGTACGCAGGCGCTATTCCCGCCTGCTTGAGGATAAACATGATAATATGCCTGACCTGATTATTATAGATGGGGGGAAAGGGCAATTATCTTCAGCTTTCCAGGAAATTCGGAAATTAAAGCTCAGAATTCCTGTTATTTCGATTGCCAAAAGAGAAGAAGAAATCTATGTTCCAGGACTTAAAGCTCCTTTGCCAATCAAAAAAGACGAAAAAGCTTCGCTTTTCGTGCAGGAAATCCGGGACGAGGCTCACAGGTTTGCGATTACTTACAACCGTTTGTTAAGGCAGAAATCTTTAATTCCTCCTTAACAAACTTGCTATCAAATTATTTAATAAGTTGACAGTTGATAGTTGTTATATTTGACAATTTGTATTTAATAATGTATGTTTGAAAATTTTATATTTGAGAATATATATTTAAGATCTAAATTTAATAAGTTAATTCAACCGCGAATATGAAAGCTAGATGCCAATTCTGGAATTTTGTACCTCAATATTTACTTTTCAATCTTTTAAGGTCTTGATTTTATGAAAACTTCCATTGAAACACCTGAAACTTCAAATAAAAAAGTATTCGATTTAATTCACGATTCCAGATACTGGGACAGCCCTCAATTTAAATTGGTTTCCGATTTTGAACCTAAAGGTTCTCAGCCTCAGGCAATTGAAAAACTTGTAACAGGGCTGAGAAAAGAAGAACAATTCCAGACTCTGCTTGGGGTTACAGGTTCAGGGAAAACCTATACAGTTGCAAACGTGATAAACCAGATAAAAAAACCGACCCTTGTTGTTGCTCATAATAAAACCCTGGCTGCCCAGCTTTATAATGAGTTCAGGGAGTTCTTCCCTGAAAACAGGGTTGAGTATTTTGTTTCCTATTATGATTATTACCAGCCTGAATCCTATCTTCCTGCAAAAGACCAGTATATTGAAAAAGATGCCCAGATAAATCCAAAGATCGAACAGATGAGGCTTGCAGCTACTGCATCGCTTATGTCCCGCCAGGACGTTATTGTAGTTGCATCCGTGTCCTGTATTTACGGGCTTGGCAACCCTGAGAACTTCCAGAAGATGGGATTTGAACTCAAGGTCGGAGACAAAGTCCAGAGAAAAGAAATTTTGCAGAAACTTGTTGATATCCAGTTTGAAAGGAACGACCTTGAACTTATGCCAGGAAGATTCAGAGTAAAAGGAGATACAATCGATATTATCCCGGGTTACTTTGATAACATTATCCGGATCGAACTCTTCGGGGATGAGATAGACAGGATTTCCGAAGTGGACAAGCAAACAAGCCAGAGAAATGAAGATATGGATTACTTCTTTGTTTATCCTGCAAGACACTATGTGATTCCTGAGGAGGAGCAGAAAAGCGCAATCCAGTCTATCCTGGAAGAGCTTGAAGAACATCTGCCTACTCTGGGAATGCTTGAATCCCACAGGCTTAAGCAGCGCACTCTATACGACATGGAAATGATAGAGGAAACAGGAAGCTGTAAAGGTATAGAAAACTATTCAAGGCACTTTGACCACCGCAAACCAGGAGAACAGCCTTTCTGTTTGCTTGACTATTTCCCTGATGATTTCCTGCTCATCGTTGATGAGAGCCATCAGACTATCCCGCAGTTGCATGGGATGTATAAAGGGGATCGTTCCAGGAAAAAGAGCCTTATAGATTACGGTTTCAGGCTTCCCAGTGCATATGATAACAGGCCCCTGAAATTTGATGAATTTGAAAAATACATGAAAAATGTAATTTTTGTTTCCGCAACTCCAGGAGAATATGAAAGAACAAATTCAGCCCAGATTGTAGAACAAATTATCAGGCCTACAGGACTTGTTGATCCTGTAGTAGAAGTCCGCCCGCTTGAAGGCCAGGTCAGGGATGTTATGCAGGAAATCCGAAAAATAGTAGAGCGTGGAGATCGGGCTCTTGTTACTACCCTGACCAAGAAGCTTGCAGAAGAGCTAACCGAATTCCTTGCCAGAAGTGAAATTAAAGCTCGCTATCTGCACTCTGATATTAAAACTATAGAAAGGACAGAAATTATCCGGGAGCTCCGGCTTGGCAAATTCGATGTCCTCGTAGGTATTAACCTGCTCAGGGAAGGCCTTGATATTCCGGAAGTAGGTTTTATTGGGGTCCTTGACGCAGATAAGGAAGGCTTCCTCAGAGATTCAAAAAGCCTTATTCAAATTATAGGCCGTGCAGCCCGCAATGCCAGCTCCAAAGTTGTGCTTTATGCCGACAACATGACGGATTCCATTAAAAGAGCGGTTAGCGAAACTGAGCGCCGTCGTACAATGCAGATTGCCTATAATGAAGAAAACGGGATTATTCCCAAAACAATTAAAAAACCAATCAGGGAAAAAGAAGTAGATATAACTGATGTCAAACATATTCCGAAAACCGACATTCCTAATGTCATTATTGAGCTGGATGCGGAAATGAGAGAGGCTGCCGAAAGATTGGATTTCGAAAGAGCAATCCAGGTAAGGGAATTGATAAAGAAGCTGGAAAAGGAAATAAAAGTAGCCTGAAGAATTGGAAAAATTTATTCTTCACTCAATTCTTTAGTTTTTCTTTTTTATTAATTCTTTTATTTTTTATTCTTTTATTCTTCTTTATAAAATTTTAAACTTTGGTTTTTTAAACTTAGGATTTAATTTGGTTTGTTTCTTTATTTTCCTGCTTATTTTCTTCTTGCTGCCCTGTCAATTTAATTTTTTGTTCTTTTTCCATATCCCTTATTTGTTCAACTTTTTCCAGTTGTGTTTTTTCTGTTTCTAATTTCTTTGCGTCTCTTTTCCGTCTGCTTCTTCTTTCAACTTCGGTTTTTGTTTGTGAATCGTTCATTTTCTTTCTGTTCAATCGCGGATAAAAGAGAGTAGCTAAGGCTAATACAAGTAAAATAAGTCCAAGAACGAGTAATAAATTTATTATTACTTCATACACAACTGAGAGAGTTTCAGACCAAAAAGCCAACAGTTTTTCCTCTTTATTTACATATTTCCAGGACTAAATATAAGTTTTCAAGAAATTTTTAACAAAATTAAAATAGTAATTGTAAAGCGCTCGTAGAGATAATATTTCAATATTTTTAGTAAAAGTACCTGAAAATATCTTTATTTTAAATGAATTGATTCAAGGATCCAATTGCATTTAAAAAAAGAATTTGAATGAAAATAAAAAAGAAAATTGAAAGATAGAGTTTATTATTCTTTCTTCTCCCAAAATTTCTCTGCTTCTTCCTCCATTTCTTCGAGTCTGTCATAATAATCCGGAAATTCATTAAGGTGGGCGAGGGCAATTTTCCCTGTCATAATAGGATCATCATTAGTAACATTTGTCCAGGGGTCTCTGGTTCCATGTTCAAGTTCAACATCCATGCCTCTGCGAAACTGGTCTACATTAAATTTGTCCCATTTTATTCCCAGTTGCTCTCCAGTTGCCTTTGCTTCTTCTTCGGTGAATGCTTTTTTTGTCAAGACCATCACTTCTACCGATTAATTATTTTAATAGATTTATTTTTTTCAAATGACTTTTCAATCTTTGGCTAATTATTCAATATGAGATTATACTTAAGGATTATCCTGTAAAAGTTAATCTTTTATTTATTATTTTATTCCAGGCAATTTAAAGAAGGAAAAAAGTTTTTAGTAGAAGATTTCCAGTATAAATTCAAATAACCTTAAATATATCTGAGAGAGCAAAATGTTAGACAATGATTTTTCATTTATGAAACGTGCAATTGAGCTGTCAATTGAAAACGTGAAAAGAGGAGGAGGGCCTTTTGGGGCAGTAATTGTAAAAAACGGCGAAATCCTTGCAGAAAGCTGTAATCTTGTTGCCAAACTTAACGATCCTACGGCCCATGCTGAAATTAATGTAATAAGGGCTTCTGCTCAAAAACTGGAAAGTTTTGATCTTAGCGGCTGTATACTCTATTCCTCCTGCGAGCCCTGTCCAATGTGTCTTGGAGCAATCTATTGGGCGAGAATCGACAGAGTTATTTTTGCTAATACTACGGCTGATGCGAAAAAAATTGGTTTTAATGATGAGTTTATTTATGAAGAGATTTCGCGTCCTCTTCAAGAAAGAAGTATTAATTTCCAGCAGATTTTGAGAGATGAAGCATTAAAAGCCTTTAAAGCCTGGGAAGAATCTGAAAATAAAGTAGAATATTAAAAAATGATTTTGAACAAATCAAAATAATAATGCACATTAAATTAATTAAATAAAAGACAAATTATTTTCAGTAAGGTTTTGCAATATTTTTTCCCTAAAATTAATAATTTATTAGATTATTTATTTAATATTAATTTATACCCTTTATTGATAATGTTTTAGTTTTTATTAATTAATTTTTCCCGTTTTTATAAGGAAAACTCATTTCTTTCATTAACGCATAGATAATAATTAAATTCTAATTAATTAATAATAGGCTATCATTTTAGGGGAACTTTTTAGAGAATGAATTTTAGTTTAAATGTATATCATTCTTTTAATTCAATTTTTATTTCAATTTTATAATTTTTAAGGAGATTTCTGGGATGTTAGAGAATAAAAGCAAATATATCCGCTGGTTCGAAGAAACTACTATTGAGGACATTCCGCTTGTGGGTGGAAAAAATGCTTCTCTTGGGGAAATGTACAGGGAGCTTACTTCAAAGGGAATAAAAATCCCTAACGGTTTTTCAGTGACTGCTGAAGGCTACTGGCATACCCTTGAAACCGGAGGCATTCTTGAAAAGCTTAAAAAAACTCTGGAAGGGCTTGATATCTCCAATGTTGCGGATCTTGCAAGAAGGGGTAAAACTGCAAGGGACCTGATTCTTGGGGCAGGAATTCCTGAAGATCTCTGGGAAGAAATTAAAGCTGCATACGACCAGCTCTGTGAACAGTACGGGGAAGATACTGATGTGGCTGTGCGGAGTTCGGCAACTGCTGAAGACCTGCCAACTGCTTCTTTTGCAGGGCAGCAGGAGACTTACCTGAATATCCGGGGCTATCCAGGGCTTCGAGATGCCTGTATACGCTGTTTTGCATCCCTTTTTACGGATAGGGCTATTTCCTACCGTGTTACCAATAAATTCGACCATTTTAAGGTTGGGCTTTCCATAGGAATTATGAAAATGGTCAGGTCTGACCTTGCTTCAAGTGGAGTAATTTTTACCCTGGATACGGAGACCGGCTTTCCTGATGTAGTTTTTATTACAGGAGCTTATGGGCTTGGAGAAAATATAGTTCAGGGGCAGGTGAATCCGGATGAATTCTATGTTTTTAAGCCGACTTTCAGGGCAGGATACAGGCCAATTATTAAGAAAAAGGTAGGGAGTAAAGAAATAAAAATGATCTATGGGCGTGGGGATTCAAAAGTCCTTACCCGGAACGTGGAGGTTCCTGAGGCAGATAGGCTGCGCTTCTGCATTGACGACGAAGAAGTGCTCAAACTTGCCGGGTATGCGATTACCATTGAAGATTATTACTCTGAGAAGTATGGGGAGTCCAGGCCCATGGATATCGAATGGGCAAAGGACGGCATAACAGGAGAGCTTTTCATAGTGCAGGCAAGGCCTGAGACTGTTCAATCCCAGAGGCGAAAAGATGTTTTGGAAACATATGTGCTTGAAAAACGCTCAACAATCCTTGCAAAAGGCAGGAGTGTAGGAGATAAAATTGCTTCTGGAAAGGCTCATGTAATTACTGATATTTCGGATCTGCCCTCCTTTAAGCCAGGTGAGATTCTTATTGCAGATACAACAACCCCTGACTGGGAGCCTGTAATGAAAACAGCGGCTGCGATTGTCACCAATAAAGGAGGAAGGACCTGCCATGCTGCAATTGTAAGCCGGGAGCTTGGAATTCCTGCAGTTGTAGGGGCAGGCAATGCAACCGAAGTTCTCCATACTGGAAAAGAGATTACAGTAAGCTGCGCTGAAGGGGAGGACGGACTTGTTTATGAAGGCATCTTGCCCTTCCATAAGGACACTTTAAGCCTTAAAGATCTAAGACGCCCGAAAACCGAGATTATGATGAATCTTGGCAACCCTGAAGAGGCTTTCTCTTTTTCCATGATCCCGAATGATGGGATCGGGCTTGCAAGGCTTGAATTCATAATTACAAGCTATATTAAGGTCCATCCTATGGCCCTTGTACATCCTGAAAAGGTCAGGGATTTGAAGGTGCTTGGAGAAATCGAGCAGCTTACCAGGGGATACGATAAAGAAGATTATTTTGTCGAACAGTTAGCTCAGGGAGTCGGAACTATTGTAGCAGCTTTCTATCCCAAGCCGGTTGTAGTTCGTATGAGCGATTTTAAGACAAATGAGTATGCCAGTCTGCTTGGGGGAAGTTATTTTGAAATGGTGGAAAATAACCCAATGATAGGGTTCAGGGGCGCTTCCCGATATTTTGATGAGCGGTACAGGGAAGGTTTTGCTCTCGAGTGCAGGGCAATGAAAAGGGTGAGAGAAGAGATGGGCCTTACTAACCTGATCCTGATGATTCCTTTCTGCAGGACTATTGAGGAAGCAAAGAAAGTTATCGCTGAAATGGAAAAAAATGGCCTTAAAAGAGGAGAAAACGGGCTTCAGGTTTATGTTATGTGTGAAATTCCAAATAATGTCCTTCTTGTTGATGAATTCAGCGAATTTTTTGACGGGTTCTCCATAGGTTCGAATGACCTTACACAGCTTACCCTTGGAGTGGATCGAGATTCTGAACTTCTTGCTGCCGAATTTGATGAAAGGGATCCTGGAGTTATGAAAATTATGGAGATGGCTGTCCAGGGTGCAAGAAGAAATGGAAGACATAGTGGGATCTGCGGACAGGCTCCAAGCGATTTTCCTGAAATTGCGGAGTTTCTGGTGAAACAGGGAATTGATTCGATTTCTCTAAATCCGGATTCGGTAATGAAAATTACACTTAAGGTGCTTGAAACTGAAGACAAATTGAGCAGGTAATAACAGAAAGAAAAGTAGATAAGATAGTTGTAAATTAATAAAGAGCCTATCCCAAAACTCAAAATTATTGCTCTTAATCCTGTATTCCAGATTATCAATTGTGCTCCTGATAACATAAGTAATTTTGAGAAATTAGAATTAACAGGTAAAAATGGGTTTTGGGATAGCCTCAAAAATAAAAATAAAAATAAAACTATCCCATAACTTATTTTTATATTTTAATTTCTAAAATAATATGTTAAAGCTGCATCTAAATAATAAAATATTTAAAAATTTTCTGACTAAAACCTAAAAATAGTCAAATTAACTACTAGGCCAAAAAAGTTAATAATGTAAGAGAGTCTTTTATTCTTTATTGAATAGTAGAAAAAACTTCTAAAATACTTACTAACCTGAAAGAGAAGACCTCTTATGTTATTTTTAAAAATTTGCCCTGAATGTCATTCCAAACTTGAAAATAATTTATTTAGTGAATTCCAGTATTGTTGTGTATGCGGTTACTGGACAAGAAAAGAGACTGCCAGGCTTGAGCCTTTGATATTTCTGGAGTGATATGAATTATGTTTGAGATGTTCGAATTGCCTGAAGAATGTGTCAGATGCGGAACTGAACTTAAAAAACAGACAATTGGTTCAAATGAGTTTTATTACTGTAGAAAATGCGGGTGTACATCTTCAATCACATTTATAAGTTTATTAAATAGATGTGCAGTTCCAGCACCTTTCTAAATTAAGTACTATTGTATCCATTTCAAAGAAATTAAGAAGTTATTAAATATTTAAAAAGTTATTAAAAAGTTATTAATGGGTATACCTTGCCTGGTTTTAATCAGGTTTATTAATTTAATTTTTATGCTGTTAAATGAAATATATTTATTATTCCCGTAGCAGTCAGGTCTACGGCAAGCGCTGCAAGTAAAAGCCCAAGAAGCCTTGTAAAAACTAGCATTCCGTTATACCCTATAAATTTATGGATTCTTCTTGAGAAGAGGAAAATATACAGGCAGAGAACAAATGTCAATATAATTGACAGAATAATTCCCAGTTTTTGCTCAAGTGTTCCTGCTCCTCCCATAAGGACAATTACCGTACTAATGGTACCCGGACCTGTTAGAAGAGGAAGTCCGATCGGAAAAATCCAGATATCTTCTCGCTCCTGGGATTCGGAAATCTCTTCTTCAGTAATACTTTCCCTTGAGACCTTGGCGTGCATCATATCAAAAGCAATGCTAAAAAGAAGGAGCCCACCTGCAACTCTTAATGAATCCACACTAACACTGAACAGGTTAAGAATCATGCTGCCTGTTATTGCGAAGAAAAGAGCAATTAAACATGCAAGTATGACCGATTTTTTTGCAATTTCGTTTTTATCCTCACGGGTCATCTTACTTGTCAGGGAGATGAAAGTCACAACTCCGCTTATAGGGCTGACCACCACAAAGATAGTTGTGAATGCATAGATGAAAAATCCGATATTTTCAGCTATCATTTTTTTCTCCCGTTGGATTTAGTACTCTTCCACTTATATATATAAATTTCTCCTGTTATAAAATTTCCTCTTAAATTTACAGGATTTTTTTGAAAATTTTGTTGTCGAATATTTATGGAATGTCTTCAAGCCTAAAAGAACAAATAACCAAATAGAAAATTTGGTGTGAAAGTCGATATCTTGATAAGAACTGGAAAGTTAAACTTACATTTTCTCAACAACTTTTAAATAATTAACTAAGTGCCTAAATAAATTCCAAGATTAGAAATAAAAGTCTTTTTTGGCAATTTATAAGAACAAATCTTTATAGGAAGAAGACTATTTACAATATTTAATGAGGTGGGAATTATGGTATATATTAAATCTTTAAGTAGTGCATCTCTTGCAAAAGTTTTTGGGATTATGTATTTAATTCTTGGACTAATCTTTTCTCCATTTATTATTCTTGCAGGAAGCGCAGAAGGGGGAGCTTCCGGATTTGCTGATAGTATACTTTTTATAGTGATTTTTGTACTTATTTATGGAATTGGGGGCATAATAGGAGGATTCATTACTGGAGTTCTTTATAATTTTGTCGCAGAAAAATTCGGCGGAATTGAAATGGAAATCGAACCTGTCTGAAAGCTTCTGAAAACAAGCATTAAAGTTTCTCAGGTTGAGTTAATATACTCCTATTATTTTTTTATTTGTTCTTTGCCTTTTTTTATCTTCTTCCTAAGAACAAAAAAGATTCTCAGAACATAAGGAGAACTAAAATTTTATTAATTGGTTCTACCAGCCAGTTTTTTTGATTTTCTGTTCTTTTTGTTTTCATTTTTAATCCTCCCAAAAATGTAAAATGATTTAGTTATTTTTAGAACTTAAATAATTATATAATCCCGTTTAGTAAGCAGTAAAGAGGAATAAATGGAGAAATTATTCAAGTTTTAAAAAAAGAATTATATGTTGTGTATTAAATTTAAGAGCTAAAGAGAGAATGAAGAAAGAATAAAGGAAAAAATGTATTTTAAAAAACATATTAAACTATTTTCTTCAAAATATCTGTTTTCCTAAACATGGATTTTAAAAAAGAAATAAGATAAAGCTGAAGAAAGTATATAGGATACTCTGTTTTTAACTTTCAAGCTTTAAATTGTTGAAAGTATGCATTTGAAGAATTTGCTTAGAAATAAGAAAATTAATCCGGATAGAGCTCAGGGCTATTTCCCTTTCAGATATTTTTAAAGTTAAGCCTGAAATTTAATATGAAAATTTTATACTTCAAGAACTTCAACGCTAAGATCAGCATTGATGATATAATTGAAGGCTATCACTTCATCCCATTTCTGCTGCATGAACATGGATTGGAAACAGAATCCAATTATTTTTCCTTTACTTGATTTTTCGATAACCTTCGTAGCGATTTCTTTTGCGTTGGCAGCACTAACTCCTATCCTTGGCATTGCCAGGCCGCCCAGGAGGACAACAACATCAGCATGTGCGTCCGTAAGTTCTCCAAGCTGCATGCCTTCGGGCGTCATCAGAAGTGTTCTCCCTTTCTCAAAATCCAGACCCGGAATAAAAGCCAGCTTTCTATCTCTTGCAACAAAACCGAGCAATTCAGCAAAAGGCGTGCAGAATCCTGGGGTTCCCATAAATGTTATTTTTTCTGCTCCTTCTATCAGGCCCTTAAAACTGTTCAGAATTCCGCCTGCTCCCTGTGATTTATTTATTATTTGCATAAAACTATCCTCCTATTGGCCTCTAATAAAATCCCTTATTTTTAAGTAGGTGCTTGAGTGTTTTTGTTTTAGAAATAAAAATGGGATCATTACTTTAAATAAGTTGAGTTGTTGTCCCTTTTAATTTAAAAAACGTATTTCCAGCTAGGGTCATTTTATTAAGATCTTAATTTCATAAAGCTAGTATTAAAAAAGAAAATATTTTTTAGATTAAAATCTAAAAGGTCAAAAGAATAACTGAAATAACAGATTTATAGATCTGAATTTTTTTGTTTTAATTTTATTTTTGTTATATATTTCAGATGTAAATAATTATTCAATGTTAGTTTAAAGAAAGTATTTTAGGGCTTATAAGCTTCAGATGTTATATTTAAAAGTATATTTAAAAGTATATTTAATGATCAAAATTCTGTCAAATCTATAAGAAAAACTAAGCCTAAAAAAGAGTAAATTAAATTTTAAATTAAATTTAAAGAAAAAACGGATTAAAATTTCCGTTAATTCTCTGAAATATTTTTAGTTAAATCTTTATTTTTAGAGAAGAGTAAATCTCTTCTCTTAATTTTTAAACTGTACATGCTTTCCAGTAACAGATTTCGGACTATTTACATGAAAGCTATCCAGCTTAATCACTCGATTCTGTTGTTGTGAATATTCACATTAGTTTCCTGTGTGTTTAAACGTACTATTGCGTCGGTTGGAAGGTCATGGAAATAGTTGCCGGAAGCTTCTATGTTTTTTAGAGATCCCTGCAATTCCAGGCCTGCATATCCTCCACCTGAGGTAGTGGATTCGCTGTTTAACATTTTTCCGTTGGTAACGCTGTCAAATCTAACTGACGAGTTGGTCCGGTTAATGAATTTACAGTTCTTGACTGTAATACCGTCTACATGGTAGGCGTAAACTCCGTCATGGCCGGGTTTGTTTACGGTTACAGTGTCAATCATTACATTACTTGACTTTGAGATAAGCATGGCATCATTGCATCCATTCTGGAATTTAACATTCTCAATTGTCAGCCCATTAACGCCAACGAATGTTGCCATGTTATACAGGGAAGTTCCAAGTCTTACACTTGAATAGTAGTCTGACTGGCTTCCATCAACTGTAAAGCCTTTAATTGTTACATCGGATGCGGAATTGCCTTTGACCATAAGCATGGCTTTCTTTTCTGAAATGCTGGCTCCGCGGCCGCCCCAGGCAGGCAGTCCTTTGGCGAGTTTAATTGTTACACTGGAGTCTCCTTCAAGCACTGTGTTGCTGCCAAGCATAAGTGAGTCGCCAATATCATATGTGAACGGGCCTTTCAGATGCACGGTTGTGCCCGGGTTTTTTGCTGCATAGTCAAGGGCCTGGTTAATCTCTACATGGTCATCTTTTCCATCAACGTTGTAATCTCCACTTCCATCTCCGGCAACGGTCACTACTTGTGTGCTCTCAGCACCTAATACAGCAGGTACGGTTGTTAAAATAAGGCATGTTACCAGGAATAGGGTTCCTAGCTGTCTCTTTAGCATCGTATCACCTTTAGGTTGGTTTATAAATTTTGAGTTCGCTCAAAATCTCTTTTTGTTTTTAGTTTATTTTCCCCAAAGCTGATACTGTTTTTATAGTAAACTCTAAAATCAGGAGTAGGATTTCCTGAGTATGTTTCTAGCATTGTATCACTTTGGGCTGGTTCTTTGAAGGGATTAAGTACATCCAGAATTTAGGGGGATTCTGTACTTTTCCCAGGTGTTTTCTCAAAGTTCATATTACGTACTCGTAATACCTTTTTCCGACATCTCCGATCAGTAGAGATAAATAGTCTAATCAGGTCGGCTCTATACGTCATTTAAAAATCTATATTACGTCTGCGTAATACTCTGAACCTTTAGGGAGAGGTTCTTTGATTTGTATGGGGGTTATACTTTGCACACAGAGCCTTCACCCTCCAATACTTCTAGGGATTAGTTACTGGAGGGTGGCCGGACATGAGAAATTTCAGCTTTTATCAATCAAAATTTGCTACTGACCACAGGATATTACTCTTTCTGGTCAATACCTCCTATTTTATTGATTACAGCTTTAATGAGATCAACTCATCTTTCGAAGAGTTGTATTCAAAAGCTTAATTCACTTTTATTATGTTCGTGAGTTGACAAACATGGCTTACGTTATACTCTTATAAAAGATTTTTG
>JBNAKO010000076.1:0-16441 GCA_049706495.1 Methanosarcina sp.
ATAGGTTCAAGGGTTGCTATCAGCAGGAGAATCGATTCTCGCTGGCGCCTGATTGGAGTAGGGGTAATTAAGAGTTGAAAGTGATAATAGATACTAATGGCTTTATGATCCCCGTCCAGTTCGGAGTTGATATTTTCGAAGAGCTCAGAAGGCTGGGATTTTCCGAATTTTACGTTCCAGAAGCTGTTGTATTCGAGATAGAAAAACTTATTAAGCGTGAAAAAGGTTCGGACAAAATGGCTGCTAAAGTTGCCAGAGCTATGCTTGACAGGTGTGAACGCATAGCTGCTACAGGCCCTGCAGATGATATAATTCTCAGGCTGGCAAAAGAGATGGGAGCAGCCGTCCTGACCAATGATACAGGGCTGAAGCGCAGGCTTGTTGAAAAAGGGATCCAGACCATATCCCTGCGCCAGAAAAACAGGCTGGACCTTGTCTGAAAGCTTTAGGATTTCTCCGGAAGTTTTCAATTAATTGTATTTGCGGGTGATTAGCAGATGTATAAGATGATGAGACTCGTTGATACTGTCCGCATCCCTCCTACCCTGCTTGGGGAAGAAGTGATGGTGACTGTTAAAAACGCGTTAAGAGAAAAACTTGAGGGACAGGTTGATAAAAAGCTGGGCTCTCTTGTAGCTATTAATACGATTGATGAAGTAGGAGAAGGGCATATCCTTGTTGGAGACGGGGCTGTATACTATGATGTAACCTTTGAAGCAGTTATGTTTGTGCCCGAGCTCCAAGAAATTATCGAAGGCGAAGTTGTAGAAACTGTTGGTTTCGGAGTTTTTGTAGGAATTGGACCAATGGATGGCTTACTTCACGTCAGCCAGATTACTGATGATTTTATTTCATATGATGCCAAGAATGCAAGGCTTGTAACTAAAAATACAGGCAAAGCCATTGCTGAAGGCGATCATGTAAGGACAAGGGTTGTTGCGGTCAGCATTAATGAAAGGGAACCAAAAGAAAGTAAGATAGGTCTTACAATGCGGCAGACTGCCCTTGGGAAATTGCAGTGGCTTGAAGAAGCCCGCAAGAAAAAGCAGCCTCAAGAAGCTGCACATGAAGGAACTGCCTGAAAGAAAGGATTAAAAGAGGATTAAAATGGCAGAAAAAGTATGTAGACACTGCATGAGGGTTCTGGAAGGACAAAACTGCCCTATCTGCGGAATTTCGGATCTTGCAGAGGAGTGGAGCGGACTTGTAATAATCCTTGATGCGGAACGCTCGGAAATCGCAAAAAAACTTGGAGTAGACATTTCGGACAAATTTGCCCTGAAGGTGCGCTGAGTTGAGTGTTCATATCGAGCTTCCGGAAGAACTTCGCCCTCTTATGAAAAGACCTCTGGGCACTCTTTACAGAGGAAAGGGCAAAGACACTATAGAAAAGTTTGTAGGAGAGCTTGCCAGCCCCACAAAACTTATATCTGTAGGAGATGTTACTACCTTCCACCTGCTCGAAGCCGGAATTCTTCCTGACATCTGTATTGTGGACAACCGTACGAAAAGACAGCCTGTTGCCGTACATGTGTCAACCCGGAACATGGACAAGGACTATGAAGAAGTGTCCGTGGATAATCCTGCAGGGCTCATTACTGATGAGTTAATAAAGACCCTTTCAGAAGCATTTGCTTCCAGAAAACCTATAAGGATTTTTGTTCGGGGAGAAGAAGACCTTGCAACCCTGCCTGTGATTCTTATGGCTCCTCTTGATTCGATTGTTCTTTACGGACAGCCGGATGAAGGAGTGGTTTTCGTAAAAGTCACCAGGGAAAAGAAAGCCGAAATAAGGGCACTTTTTGACAAGCTCGTCAGCAAAAATCAGAATTACGAATTGGATAAAATACGGAGATTTTTAGATGGACATAAGGATCCTTAAAGACAAGAAAAATGTACTTTTAAATAGAAGGGAACTGGATTTCATTGTGAAATATGAAGGTTCAACTCCTTCCAGAAATGACATTAAAAGCAAACTTGCTGCAATGTTAAACGCCCCCTCTGACCTGCTTATAATCCAGAGAATCAAAACCGAGTACGGAATGCAGGAAGGTAAAGGCTATGCCAAACTCTACGAAGACGCATCCCGCATGAAAGAAGTAGAGCTCGAATACGTGCTCAAGAGAAATGCAGCTCCAGGCACAGAAACCGAAGGGGAAGAAGCTTAAGCGAGGTGCAGAGAAATGGCAGTAAAAGATTATTACAAAGTTCAGGGCGATTCATTAACCAGACTCAAACAGTTCTGCCCAAGATGCGGCCCGGGAATTTTCCTTGCAGATCATAAAAACCGCCTTGCCTGCGGAAAGTGCGGCTATACCGAATTCAAGAAGTAAGCTGCTTCAAGAATTATCTAACCCTTTTTTAATTGAACCGCAGGCTATTCCTGCGGTTTATTTCATTCACTCTATATTCCCTTAATAGTTTCTTTTTTAATAAGTTTCTCATTAAATAAAAACTCTTTAAACTTTCCCCCCTCCAAGCTTTCCTTCCGTAAACTTCTGTATTTTTTACCGACATTGGAATATTTCTTTTATCATTTCCATACATCATTTCAATACTGTGAATTTCAAAGATCTTTTGAGTACCAGTCCCAGAACTCAAAAGGCAAAAATTTAATTTTTAAAACTGAGCTGTTAGATAGAAAATCGTGTATTTTCAGATAATTATATTTATAGTGAATTATCATTTCTTGTTTACAATTACATGAAAAGAAAGTCGAGAATAACATTCCCGTATTTGCAATATTATCTCCAGAATTATCTAAAGTTATGTGACTTTTACTACTATATTTTTCTATGCCCGTGCAGGATAAAAAACCAATCAGTTATTGTGTCGCTTATTCAACATATGGTTCGAAATATTGATAGGAAACTCAAAAAACATCTGGTAAGAAAAGGAGTAAAAACATGACCCCTGAAGAAAATGCGAAAAAATTGATTCTTATAATAAAGGACGGGACGATAGAAAGCTTGAAAATAGAGGGATTGGGAAAAAAACCTTTTATTATCAGAAATTTAACTTTTAAAAATGTGAGGTTAATTATTACCTTGCCTCCAAAAAGAGAATGAAAATCAAGTTAGTGTCTGTGTAAATTATAGAAAAAATTCTGATTCTCATATACTTTTTCATATATTTTTCTCATTTTAACATTTTTTTCGGTTCTCTGTTTATTACTTTTTACCAATTTGAACATATTCTCTTTTACTTAGAATCTACATAGAATCTACTTAGAATCAGCATTTAGTCTTATTCTTTCATAAGAGAGTTTGAATAATGCGTTTTAATAGGTAATTTTATCTTAGTTAAAAATTTCAAGAATGAACTTTAAGATCAGGAAATTGCGTGAACTCAAGTTAAATTCGTACTCACATACAGCTAAATAAAAATCTAAAACCAAGCAGATTCCAGTTGTTCAACCACCAGATGAACGCCAGCAGAGAAAAGACGACCAGAGTATAATGTGTCCTCCCTAAAAAGCCCCAGTAATTATCTCTCCATGCAAATACCATAAATACAGCAGATCCCAGTGCAAGAAGCGCACCTGTGAGAGCACCTGTCAGCAGAAGTATCAAAAAAGAAGATATAGAGTATATAAACTCTGCATCTGCCGGATTAGTTAAAAAGAGAGATATTAGTCCTGTAAAGAATAAAAGATTAATTATACTGGCTCCGCCTGCGAACCATCTGGCAATTGAGGCTGGCTTTCTAGATTTCATGGGGCAGCGATTGAAAATCACGCCTATTGGCCAGATAAGTGTTGATAAGAAAAAGAGAATGCATATTCCCAGCAGGGGAAAATTAAGCTTAATATCATCATTCCAGGGTACTTTTTCATAAGCAGTTGTGGGATTAAGTTTCATAAAGAGGTGGGTAACCTCACTCCCGGGGCTTCTGCTAAAAACCAGCCTTTCCTCAGAAGGCTGCCCAGAAGCCGGACTGAATATCTGAGGTTCTACTTCTACCCAGTTTTTTGATCCCTGTGTAAGCTGGAAAGTTGTTAGAGTATTATTCGGACCTGAAGACACCTGTATTTCCTGAAAGAGTGAAGCTAACTTTTCGAAATTAGTATAGGCGCTTCTTGTTGGACGGTAGCCGCCAGCAAACAAACTTGCATTCGCTTCATTCTCTTTAAAACTAGAAGGAAATTTACTTGCTGAAGAAACTGGCACAGGATAGTAATGCTCTTTAAAAGTTTGCACCAGTTCATTAACTGCAGGCTCGCTATTCTGTTCATTGCAGGAAATAAAAAATCCAAGCTTACAGTCAGGAACCAGTATAAGCTGGGTATGAAATAATATAGTGTCGCCTCCATGCCCGATGATTCTCGGACTCTCCGGATTTATTTCCCAGAAACCATAAGCCATACCATTAACTCTGGGATCGTTTGTAAAGAGGCGGCTATGCATTTTTTGGGCTGTTTCTTCTTGAAGTATGCGGGTGTCACCATATTTTCCATTTTGAAGGTGAGCGATCATGAATTTTGCCATATCTTCAGAAGTGGAACTCATAGAGCCCGCTGGCCAGGTCTGTAAGTATTCGAAAGGCTTTGATGTGTAAGCATTATTCGAATAAACATATCCATTGGACATATTTGAAGCCAATCTGGATGGAAGAGGCTGATTAAATGTTGTATTTTTCATTTCCAGGGGAAGTAGAATATTTTTTTCCACGTACTCGTCAAAGGGCATTCCGGAAACCTGTTCTACAATATATGCAGCCAGCACAGAGCCGTAATTTGAGTAAGCAGTAAATTCTCCAGCAGGCCGTACCCTTGAAGGCATTTTTGTCTCCAGATATTCTCCCAGAGGCTTTACATCATTTGAGTTGCGCACAAAAGTGCGGCCTCCAATAGCCAGATCCTCAAAACCTGCAGTATGGGACATAAGCTCTCTTAGCGCTACAGGCCTGGGATAAGCAGCAGGGATTTGAAAATCCTTAAGATATGTGTTAACATCGGCATCAAGATCCAGTTTTCCCTGTTCGGAGAGCTGCATTACTGCTGTCCATACGAATAGCTTGCTGACAGAGCCTACCCGAAAAAGGGTTTGATTTGCAACAACCGGGCTGCGTTTATCGAGATCTGCATAACCATAACCTTTGGCAAAAATAATCCGGCCGTCTTTGACTACGGATACTGTCGCTCCTGGAATATTGTGGGCCTTTAGCTGGGAATTCATAGCCCCATCCATAAAAGCCTCAAGCTCTTCGGGATTTATAGCAGGACTAAGGCTTGAATTATTAAGGTTTGAATTATCAATATTTAAGCTGGCAGGGGTGTTTACTGAAGAAGCTGATGCTCCGCTAAGAGATATAAAAATAACAAATAGGACAAGGATTAAAATATAAACATTACTTGCAAGCTTGATTTCTGAATTTCTCGAAAATCGAGTGACCTGGCTTGTAATATGATTAGGAGAATTCCGCTGCTTCTTCATTAAAATACCAGTTATAACCTGATGAATGATAGCTAATACCTTATTAACTATATTCGTAATAAAATAAGTAATTAATAATAGAGATGATTATTAAATAGTCCATTAAATAATCCATTAAATAATTCTTTGCTATTCAACTTTATATAATAATTAATTTGTTATAATTCTTAAGTTTTATCACTTTTTTAAGATTTATCTTTGTAAAGAGAAAATATTTTCTTTTTATAGACCTATAGTTTTTATCTCTTCCAGCAAATTTATATTTTTTACACAAATTTTTGGCTATAACTAAATTAGTTTACCGTATATCTATTTTTAAACATCCGGGATTTATTTCACATTTCAAAGTGTAGAAAAAACATTAAAATCTTAGCTGCGATTTAAACAGGTGGGATTACCCGCTGCCTGTTTTATGAAATCATTCTGTTTGTAAGTATAAAGAAGTCCTCGAAGAAATTTCCAGCGAGAGGTTCAGTAATAAATCAGTAACTATCTTTTGTGAATGCATTTTATATTAAGCACAATATATTATAAATCAAATATAAACTGGGTACAAATTGAATATTAACCAATCTTACTGGGGGATTATGGATTTTCTTTATGCGAGAGCCTGGTACAGTAAAGCTCTTGCTCTTTCGAACTTGAAAAATGAGGTGGGGTCAGAAAAAAACTTTGAAAAAGCCCTTGAGGCTTTCGATACCTTGCTTGAGGTGAACTGCCAGGATAGCGTAGCATGGCAGTATAAAGGAAGTATTTTGAGTCATCTTAACAGGCCTGAAGAGGCTCTTGAAGCGTTTGAAAAAGCCCTTGAATGCGATTCAGCGAATATTTCCGCACTCTATTTGAAAGGGCTTACTTTAAGTTACCTGGATATGCCGGAGAATGCGCTTAAAGCTTTCCAGAGCGTTCTTGAGAGAGATACGGAAAATGAAGGAGCTCTGTATTATAGCGGACTTATTTTAAATCGATTTTCAAGGGTTGAGGAAGCTCTTGAAGCTTTTACGAAAACAACTGAACTTAATCCTGAAAACTTCAGAGCCTTGTATAATAGAGGGGTAAACCTGTCTATTTCTGGAAGGAATGAAGAAGCTCTTGAGGTTTTTGGGAAAACCCTTATTCTTGAGCCTTTATATGCAGAGGCCTGGAAAGGAGAAGCAAAAGCATTTTTTTCTCTTGGACGGAAAAAAGAAGCATTAAAATCATGCAAAAAAGCCCTGGAGCTGGACCCTGCCTGTGCTTCTACCTGGGAAACCCAGGCTATTGTCCTGAAAAGTATGGGGAGAAAAGAAGAGGCCCTTGGAGCGTTTGAAAGAAGCCTTATCCTTCAACCCGCAAATGCAAAAAATCAAGCCGAAAAAGGAAAAATCCTTGGAAGCCTGGGAAGATATAAAGAAGCCCTTAAAGCTTTTGATGGCGCCCTTCAGTTGGATGATATTCTTACAGAGGCAAAGATTGGTAAAGGGAGAGCTTTACTGGCCCTTGGACATGTTCAGGAAGCTTTTACTTGCTTCAGGAAGGTAGTTGAGACTGATTCTGAGAGCTCAGAAGGCTGGGGAGGAATAGGAAGCTGCCTTCTTGCTCTGGAGAGATACTACGAAGCTCTTCAGGCTTACGAAAAAGCTTCTTCCTTGGGATCGGAAGACTGCTATACCTTGAACGGGCTTGGGGAAGTGTACTATAAATTAGAAGCTTATTCCGACGCTTTAGAAACTTTTGAAAGAATTCTTTTCCTTGATCCGGAAAATCCTTTCGCGTGGAACGGAAAGGGAAACGTACTGTATAAACTTGGAAAATACAGAGATGCCCTTGAAGCTTACGAGAATCTGCTCACTCTTGATTATGAAAGCGTTCCTGCCCGTTATAATAAAGGAATCGCCCTTTCCAGGCTTAAAGCCAGAAATAAAAACATTTTTGAAGAATCTCTTGAAAATCAGCGTCAAACAGCTTTCAAAAAGTATCTTGAGCTCTCAGGAAAATATTCTGAAGAAGAGTTTGATGCAAAGGGCTGGATATATAGAGGATTTGCTTTTGCTGAACTTGGGCAGTATAGAGAAGCTTTGAAAGCTTTTGAAAACGGACTTAAAACCGAAGAAGAGAATCCTTTTCCCAAAATATACAAAGGGCTCACTCTTATTTGCCTTGGCAAATATGAGAAGGCTCTGGAGATCTTTGAAGGGATAGAAAAAACGTTTGAAGCCATTTCTCTAATCGAAGAACCGAATTTCGAGAAAAATCAAATAAATAGTGAAAAAGAACGAAAAGAAGAATATAAAGAAAGATCTGAATTGAGATCTGAGTTTTTAACTTCTTCTGAAGGAAAATCCTGGCTGGAAATTTTTAGAATTGCTAAAGGTTTTACTCTGGATGCTCTTGACAGATACGAAGATGCTCTGCTTGCTTTTGAAGAAGCCGAAGAGATCCTAGAACGGGGAAAAATTGCAGCTTTTGGAAAGGGACTTCTTTTTGTACATTGTAGAGAATGGGAAAAAGCCCTGAGAATATTCGACAGAATTCTTTTTTCAAATCCTGAAGACCAGCAGGCCCTGGTTATAAAAAGTTATGTTCTGATACAATTACAGGACTTTGAAAAAGCCGCAGGAATTCTTAAAAGTCTCTCAGACGAACGCATGAAAAACGAAAATACGCCTTTAATATCCGGAATATCTCTGGATTTGCCTTATTGTCTGTCTGGCTTTGCCTATTCGGAACTTGGAGATTTCAAAGAAGCCCTTATGGCTTACAAAAAAGCCCTTGAAGTGAATCCGAAAAATATTCATGCGAGAAACGGACTTGCCGAACTTTATTTCAGGCTTGGAAATAATAAAGGGGCATTAAAAGAACTTGAAGCTTCAATAATAGAAGCACCTGATGATGTATTTTCAAGAAACCTGAAGGGCAGAATAGACCTTGAAGAGCAGGCTTACGAAGATGCTCTTGAGGACTTCAGGCGAGCCCTTGCCCTGAACCCTGAAGACAGAAGGCTCCTGCTCTGGGATAGCTTTGCAAGATATATGTACGCAGAAGCTTTTTTCGGGGAAGAAAACGCAAGTTTCAGGCATATCCTGCTTGCAGCGGCAGGAAAACTTGAGAAAGCAAATCTGGATTTCATATCTGAAAACGCTAAATTTAAAAATCCCAGATCAAATAACCTTAAATCCGAAAGTTCCAATTCAGAAGACTTTGAATTAAAAAATTCAAGGTTTGGGAACTCAGAATTAGAAACTTTAGAATTAAAAGGTTTAGAATTGAAAGATTTACAATTTAAAAGTTTAGAATTTAAAAGCTCAGAACTGGAAAAACTTGAATCAGGCTCTCCTGCATTAAAAGGCCTCAAGAAAAAAACTTTTAAGCATGAAATTAACCTTGAAAATTCCAAATCAGAAAATAAGGAACTTAGAGCCTGTACTCTCTATTTGCTTGGATTTTTTTATTACAGAGCCAGGTATTTCCAAAAATCTGCCCAAACGCTTGAAGAATGTGTAAACTTGAAAGCGTCAATGTATGCCGAAAAATCCGCAGCTGTACTTCTTGACAGGATTCATTCAGGGCCTTTAAGACCAAGCTGGTGGGAATGGTGGCTTTACTCTGAGCCATATGGATTACTTAAAAAAATAGGGTTTGGGACTATTTTTTTGTTTATTTTCAGCCTGCTCCTGGCTCATCCTGCAGCGTCTACCCTTCCGTTAATATCGGGGGTGTCATTTTATGCAAACCAAATCTTAAATCAATTAGCTCTGATCACAGGTTCAGGTTCGATTTCATGGCCGCTTTATGGAAGAGAATATGCAGTTTTTATCCTGGCCTTATTTAGTATTCTGCTAATTCCGGAGTTCGGCCCTCGGAAACGGCAAAAAGAAGAATTCCAATTTGAAATGCCGTTACTGCCGGCTTTGAATTTTGAGGTTCCTGTGTCTTTACTTGACGAGTTCACAAAAGAACTTCAAAGGAGCCTTTTCTTCCCTGAACCAATGGAAGAAAGTATAGTAAATTATGGAAATTTTTGAATCTTGAAGGAATGAATCTTGTAGGAATTAATCTTGAAGAAAGTAGAAGTGATGTAAAAAATAAGACACAAAAGAAGAAGAGGAAAAAGAAACAAACAGAGTATAAAAAATTTCAAGTTATCTTTTTAGCTCTTATTCTGAATAAAAAAGAAAATTCTAAATTGAAAAAGATAATTGGAAAGATTTTAGACTTTTAGACAGATTCAAAAAAGCAAATGTATATAAACTCTCTTCTTTATTACCGAAGGCAGTGACAGCAAACAAAGGAAAACCCCCTAAAGCACACTTTTTACTGTGGAAAAGGAGGCCGTAAGCCCTGAAAAACACGTTCATCCTTGGAATTGAAGGCACTGCCTGGAACCTGAGTGCCGCAATCGTATCCGAAACCGAGATTATTTCTGAAGTTACAGAGACCTATAAGCCTGAAACCGGGGGAATTCACCCCAGGGAAGCTGCCCAGCATCATGCAAAATATGCAGCCAGCGTTATTAAAAGACTTTTTGCCGAGGCAAAGGAAAAAGGAATTGAAGCTTCGGATCTTTCAGGAATAGCTTTTTCTCAGGGACCCGGGCTTGGGCCCTGCCTTAGAACGGTTGCAACGGTAGCAAGAATGCTTTCCCTGTCTCTTGGAATTCCTTTGATAGGGGTCAACCATTGCATTGCACATATTGAAATCGGGGTCTGGCGGACCCCTGCAAAAGACCCTGTTGTGCTTTATGTAAGCGGGGCTAATTCCCAGGTTATTTCCTATATGGCAGGACGATACAGGGTTTTTGGAGAAACCCTGGATATCGGGCTTGGAAATGCTCTTGATAAGTTTGCAAGGGGAGCCGGTCTGCCTCATCCGGGCGGACCAAAAATAGAAGCATACGCAAAAAATGCTAAAAATTATATCCCTCTCCCTTATGTGATAAAAGGAATGGATCTGTCCTTTTCCGGGCTTTCGACAGCAGCAAGTGAAGCTTTAAAAAAATACCCGCTTGAAGATGTCTGCTATTCCTACCAGGAAACTGCTTTTGCAATGGTCGTAGAAGTTGCGGAACGTGCCCTTGCTCATACCGGGAAAAAGGAGGTTTTACTGGCAGGCGGAGTTGGAGCAAATACAAGGCTTCGAGAAATGCTAAATGAAATGTGTGAAGCAAGGGGAGCAAAGTTCTATGTGCCTGAAAAAAAGTTCATGGGAGATAACGGCACTATGATTGCATATACCGGGCTTTTGATGTACAAGTCAGGAAATACGCTTTCTCTTGAAGCCTCACGTGTTAACCCGAGTTTCAGGACTGATGATGTAGAAGTTACCTGGATAAAAGAAGAGGAAATGAAGAAGGTTCCTGAAATTTCCCCTGAAGCTTTCCTGAAACTTCCTCCAGGAGAAATGCTCAATAATGGGGCTGAAGCCCTTGTTTATCTTGAAGAAGGCCCTGAAGGAAGAAAAATCCTTGTCAAAGAAAGAGTTCCAAAAAACTACAGGCACAAAGAAATCGATGAGGCCATAAGAAGGGAAAGGAACCGTACTGAAGCCCGCCTGACGTCAGAAGCCAGGCGCGGCGGGGTTTCTACTCCTATTATATTTGATATAGAAGATTTCAAATTGAAAATGCAGTATATTGAAGGGCTTCCCATAAAATACCTGATAACTCCTGAAATTTCAGAAAGAGTGGGAAAACTTGTAGGGAAACTTCACAGTTCCGGGATAGTTCATGGAGATCTGACGACCTCGAACCTTTTACTTGCAGGAGAGAAGCCAGGAGAAAAGCTCTATCTCCTTGACTTTGGGCTCGCCTATTTTGATAAAGGGCTTGAAGCCCGCGGGGTTGATGTGCATGTACTTTTCCAGACCTTTGAAAGTACACACACCGAACACGAAATTCTTATTGAAGCTTTCAAAAAAGGGTATGGAAGTACCTTTATAGATTCAGAAGCTGTACTCAGGCGCGTTGAAGAAATAAAAAAGAGGGCCCGCTATGCATAAGATCGTTTTTGTTACGGGAAATAAAGGTAAATTTGCCGAAATAAGAGATATCCTGAAGAGTTTCGGAATTGAAGTTATCCAGGATAAAAATGGCTATCCTGAGCTTCAGGAAGATGAACTTGAACCTATTGCAGCCTATGGAGCGCAGTATGTTGCAAATAAGCTTAATATGCCTGTAATGGTGGACGATTCAGGAATTTTCATCAAGGCCTTAAATGGTTTTCCAGGCCCTTACTCACGTTTCATTGAAGATAAGCTTGGTAACCTGAAAGTACTTAAAATGCTGGAAGGGGAAGAGGATAGGGAGGCTTATTTTAAAACTGTAATTGGATACTGTGAGCCCGGAAAAGAATCCCTTGTTTTTCCAGGCGTTGTCCAGGGAAAAATCTCATTTGAAGAAAGAGGCACATGCGGCTTTGGATACGACCCTATCTTCGAGTATGAAGGCGTTACTTTCGGAGAACTAGGGGATGCCGAGAAAAATAAAGTATCTCATAGGAGAAGAGCCATTGATAAGTTTCTCGAATGGTTTAATAATAGACCTAAAAACAACATCTAAAATTGAAACTAAAACCTTTTATTTTTGTAAGAATTATTCAGAAGGACACTTTTGAAATAAGTCTTCAAGATTATCATTTAGCTTTTTTGCTTTCTGTTTTCTTATTTAGTTTGCATTTTCCCTTTCATATGTATTTTATACTTTTTTTAACTTTTTTAACTCTTTTTGTTTTATTTCTGTTAATTATTTCTCATCGTGATTTTTCCACTTTTGTGGTTTTTGCCTTATTTTTTACTTATTTCTCCCTCTGAATAATCTTTTTTGAATTATTTTTTATTCTTCAAGTTTGTGTTTGAGTAAATCAAGGGCTACGCTGAGCTGGTTTAGCCCTAATTTTAACGCAATAGTAATTATTTTGTTATTTGAAGTATGACAGAACTCTCTTTTAATCGCGAATAAATCCATTATACACTGCTGGTCGAGAATCAGGGGGCCGTCAAGCAGGTCTTTTGAGCTGGTTTTGCCCTTCATTTCAATTTTTGCACTCTCGGCCTTAGACTCTTTTACTTCTATCTTTCGAGGCTCACTTTTTATTCCGTTCTTTGAGCCGTTTTCTGCTCTTGCAGTCTGGGCTCCGAATTCCGGGGCTTCCGGATTTTGCCCGTAAATGCATTCCATTTGCTGAAGGCAATGACTGAGGCAAACGTTTCTTACAAATTCTTCATCTCCCATACCGCTTAATGAAGCGTATTTTTTGATTTCGGCAAGCTCTTCTTCAGAAAAAGGTATACAGAGCAGGTTTTCATCACATTCTTCATTCATCCCAAACTCTCCAGGTATTTTAAATTGCAATATTTAATTTATTGAATTTTAATAGTTGAATTGTAAACTTTAATAATCTATGTGTTTTATTTTTTAATCTGTAGTTTTTATTTCTAATTATTAACTGTAATAGCTACTTTTTAGTGAGCTATTTCTTCAAAGGACAATTAGTATAAGATGATCTTTTACCCATTTTCTTTTTGTTACCCATTTCTTATTAGTTGATTTTAATTTGTCCTTTGGTATAATCCTTCAATATTTTAAACCATCTCTATTCAAGTTTTACATTTACTTTAATCTTGCATTTATTTTTAGTCTGTTCTTTATCAAGTTTTCCTTTTTATTTTTTAGTTCTTAAAAATTATATGGGATGGAGTTTAGAAAATTTTTTTAGTATGTTTGATGTTTTAATAATATATGAGAACGTTTTTTTCTGATACCTTAGCTGTAGATACAATTCCGCTTAAACTTGTAGTATATATTGGGTTTCTTGCAGCAATTTTGATTCTTCTGGCTCAGGCCTGGCACTCAGCAATGCCCGCAACAGAAGGTGCAGAAATTGAGGCTCAGGTAAAAGCTGCTTCTCTGTCAATCCAATCTATCCAGAACGGTTATGCCCGAGATTGTACTGACATTTACAGTCCTGAAGGAACGATGTGTACACTTGAGTTTGAAGCTCCGGCCTCAATCAGGTATGTAAGTTTTGGAGTAGATCCTGATCCTGACTGTGACGGTTACCTGGGAAACTCAAAATGGAAACTTGAAAATAATAGTGTCATATATCAATATAAAAACGGGGTAAAAAGAAGAGTATTTCTTGAAGGCGAACCCGTCCATTTTATAAAAGGGCAACAGAATGCAGAAGAAATATGGCTCCCTCTAATAGATAAAGAAATCAAGGGAAAATTTATCCCTATCTCTCTAGAAAGAAATGGAGTTGTGATAAAAGCCCCGGCATCAGGGGAGTTTTTATTTGAGATGGTCACCCGGGACGGAGTTAGATATACAATGACGCATTTTTGAAATAAATGTAGCTGGATTTCTGGGAAGATTCGGAAAGATCCGGAAACATATAGGATTATAAAGGATAATAGAGGGCTATAGAGGATTAAGAGAGATTAGAGGGAATACTAGGGTTCTAGAGTAGTAATATTAAATAAATATCTGAATAAAAATAGAGGGTAATAATTATTTTAAGAATTAGTAAGAAATCAATAAAGCTCTTGCAGGTGCACCGTCACAACCCTCAATCTTCAAGGGCAAACACAAAAAGAAATAAGTTCCTTCTTTTACTAAACTCAGTTCAAGCCCTTCAATTATATTCACATTATTGGAAAGAAGAATATTGTGAACCGGTAAGTCTTCAGAATAAAGGTTATCAATTGAAAGACTATCAGTTCCAACCGCTTTAAACCCTTTTTCAACAATCCATATTGCTGCACTTTCGCCAAGATTTGCAGGATCTGCCGAATCTGCAGGATTTACACGACCCGTAGAATCTGCTTCATCTAATTTTTCTTGCTTTCCATTTGTGTCCTGAAAATTAACTTCAGAATTATGAAACTCCGGGTCTTCTGCATTCTTATGTTTGGAGAATTTGGTTTTACAGGAGGTTTTGGTTTTCAAAAGAAGAATTGAAGTCTCCTTAGAAATTCTTGCATCTTCGAAGGCTTTCTCAAGAATACCTGCAGTCAATTCTCCTGTAAGATGAGAAAAGTCAAGGAGAAGCGCCTCCCCCATAAGGTTTTCAAGTTTTAGTTTATCGACAGATGCAGTATTGGAAAGAATATGGGAAGGAGCATCAACATGTGTACCTGTATGGCTTCCAAGAAGTAATTCGGATACTGCAAAACCTTCTGTTTCAAGCGTACATACCTGTTCAATAGCAGGTACAGGATCTCCTGGAAAGACCTGAGTAGAAGAAGAGATAGGAGTTGTAATATCTATGATTTTTCCCTGAAATGGAAATTTTTCCATTCTAACACCCTGTTTAAAAATTTCAATGTTTAGTAGCGAAGCTTACCTGTTTATCAGTAACTTATCAAGAAACCTGATAAATGTAGAATCTATTTACACTTAATAGATTCATTAAATAAAAAATCTGTTAAATAGAATGATTTGTTAAATAAAAATCAGTTTTTTTAATTAACTAAATTAATTAAATAAAGTAAATTCAGCTATTAAGTGGAAATTATTTAAAAAATATAGTTACTCTTTAAAAACGCAACTGTCTTATAGAAAAATGTTTCTTGAAAAAAACTTAGCTTCATTCCATGTAGATAATAGACCGGTTTGTACATTCATCAATACACTTCATACAGAGCGTACATTTTTTAGGGTCTATTTTCGCAAGCTCGTTTTCTTCGTAAATTGCATCTACTGGACAGACATTTCTACATTTTCCGCATCTTTTGCACCCAAAAACTACAACATACCCATTTTGTCCTGACATTAAGAAACTTTTAGTTTCTGTGAATATATAATTTTTTAACTATTAATTTCAACGCTTCATTTTCCAGAATAAAAATTATCTTTAGTTTTTTGACATTAAATTGTGCAGTAAAAGAGAAAGAGCAGGAAAGAAGCCTTATATACAAAAAAGGAATATGCAGGTTCAGGTATGGAAAAGTTAATAGAAGATAAAACCGGCTCTTTTTGTAATTATCTTTCCAGAGGCTGTAAACTCTGCCAGGAAGGAGCAAAGATGGTACTCTTTGTGACCGGGCTTTGCCCTAAAAACTGCTTTTATTGTCCGCTTTCCGATGAAAGGAGGGGAAAAGATCTTGTTTTTGCAAACGAAAGGTCTGTAAAGACAGATGAGGATGTACTGGAAGAAGCCAGGCTTATGGATGCCCTTGGAACAGGAATTACAGGCGGGGAACCTCTTCTGAAAATAGAAAGAGTTTTGTATTTTATCAGGTTATTAAAAGCTTCTTTTGGAAAGGAGCATCATATACACCTTTATACATGCCTGGCCCCTGAAAAACAAATGCTTGAAAGACTTGTTGAAGCAGGACTTGACGAAATTCGTTTGCATCCAGGCCAGGCAAACTGGAACGATCTTAAAAACAGTCCATATGCTGTTGCCCTTAGTGATGCAAAAGAGCTTGGGCTAGAGATTGGTATCGAAATCCCTGCCCTTGAAGGAGTAGAAAAAGTTGCAGTTTTTGCCGAGGAAATGGGTGTTTTTATTAATCTAAATGAGCTTGAATTTTCGGATAACAATTCGGAAGCCCTCCTGAAAAACGGGTTTACGCTAATATCTGATGTCTCAAATGCCGCTACAGGCTCCTTTAAATATGCTGAAGAGGCTTTTTCCAGGTGCAAAAAAATACATTTTTGCTCTTCAAGCTATAAGGATGCAGTCCAGCTCAGGAAAAGGCTCCAGAGGATTGCAAAAAATACTGCCAGGGAATTCGATGAAATTACTGAAGACGGCACTCTGGTTTATGGAGTTATAGAGGGTGGAAACCAGATCCATACTGTTCAAATATTGCAGGGGATAGGAATCCCGACAGAGTTATTTGAGATGAAAAATGAAAAAATCGAAATCGCCTGGTGGGTGCTTGAAGAGTTAAAAGAAGAGATTAAAGAAGAACTTGAGTCTTCTGAGACTAAACTTTTTATTATTGAAAGATACCCTTTCAAAAAAGGGCTTATTGTAGAACTGGTTCCACTGTGAACTACCCCTTCCTGTCGGCTGATGCCT
>JBNAKO010000077.1:0-1456 GCA_049706495.1 Methanosarcina sp.
CTCGGATACAGTACTTATTGGGAGTAATACTGTCCTGCAAGGAGATCCAGAAGCTGTAATAAAGCTCAAAGATAAAGCTGGCTGGACAAGCGATAAACCTCTCATTACCCAATTAAATAGTTCTGGAATTTATAATGTTACAATAACAGGGTTCGAAATCAATGGCAATCATGATAGGAATGTTGAAAGAAAAAAGGGAGAAGGATACTATAATTTAATCCATTTTCTGGATTCTGGAAACATTAAAGTCCAGAATATGTATATGCATAATGGACATGGGGATGGACTAAAAGTAGAAAGATGTTCTGAGATCCAGTTCAGTAATAATAAGGTGTACAAACTCGGACACGATGGGCTCTTTGCAATTGATTGTCAAAAGATTGAGGCCTCGAACAACATCATAACGTGCAGAACAAATAGCGGCCTGCGGATCTGGAATTCAAATCATGTAAAGTTTCATAGCAATGTAATAAATTCTTTTTATCACTGGAGTGCAGGTGGCCCAGGCATCCAGATTCAAAAAACAACAGGCGTGATGAACGATATAGAAGTGTATAATAACACTATTTATGACACATATGGCCCTGGAATCTGGCTTTTAGGTTATGAAAATTCATATCCAAAAGAAGAGGCTCAGAATGTCCATATTCATCACAATACTTTCTATAATACAGGGACCAATCCAAGCATTAACTGGGTAGGAGGCATTGTAACCAGCGGTTTTTATAACACCCTTATAGAAAATAATGTATTTGATGGGGTGTATCATACTGCAATAGCTCATATGTATCCTACTGGTTATTCGATGGACCTTTCTCCAAAAGGGACAGGATATACAACAATTGTCCGCAATAATATTATTACCAACACTCTCACGCGCCAGCAGGATTCAGATGGAACAGGCTATGGGATTATAAATTATCTTCCAAAAACACATGCTTTTGTGCTGGAAAATAACTGTCTCTATCAAAATGAAGCAGGGAATTACAAAAATGCTGGATCAACAAGCGATATCCACACAGACCCCCTCTATGCAAACCAGAAAAATCACAATTATCACCTGAAGTCACAGGGTGGAAGATGGAATGGGGAAATCTGGGTCAGAGACCGGATAAGCTCCCCTTGCATTGATGCCGGATACCCTGCTTCAGACTATTCAAAAGAGCCTGGAAATAATGGAAGCCGGATAAATATAGGATCATACGGAAACACGGAATACGCTTCAATGTCAGGAACAATGCCTGGGTATGAAGTCTGGTTGGAACAGATATTTTCCCCTACCTGGAGAGGATTCAGGTTAGTGCTGAGAACATTTTTCCTGACCTCTCTCAATATTTTATATTAAACTCCTGGTTTATTAACCAGATTTCAAATTTATTAGAACTTACGCACTTGAGATTCAAAAACAGGCTCAATAGACTTCACTATTAAATACTGCTTTATAAAGTTGAAGGTT
>JBNAKO010000078.1:0-4949 GCA_049706495.1 Methanosarcina sp.
GGTTATTACAACCAGAAAGCAGTAAGGTTAGCAGCCCTTGCAAACTGGTTTCTTGAATTAAAAGGCAGAACTCCTTCCCGAGAAGAACTGCTTGCTTTGAAAGGAATAGGCCCGGAAACTGCGGATTCAATCCTGCTCTATGCCTTCAAACAGCCCTTTTTTGTGATTGATGCCTACACCCGAAGAATAGTAACAAACCTGGGATTTGTTGGAGAAAAAGCAAGTTATAATGAAATAAAAAATCTGTTTGAAGAAAATCTACCCCTGGATTTCAAAATTTATCAGGAATACCATGCTCTACTGGTAGAACACGCTAAAAGATATTATAAGAAAAAGGATACTTATTCGCAATGTCCGCTTTTAAAGCTGATTTAAAACCAGACAATTTATTTAAAAGTAAAAGATTTTCAGGGAAAAAGAATCCGGCAGCTTATGAATTTTACTTATTAATATTAATTAATATAATAAGTTTATTAACATAATTCATTTATTATGCTTTTTCAAATCAAATTTCTGCTCTTTTCTTTATCCTGTCAAGCCTGGCTAAATTCCAGGTCTCGCTTATTTTGTAATTTTATTTAATTTATTTTTATTTTATACTTTAATCTTATTCTGTAAGATTATTTTTATACTATTCTTATTCTATTCTTATTTTATTTTTATTTTATTCTTATTTTTTTAAGCTTTGTTCCAGCATCTTTTTTTCAGTTTCTGCTGGAAAGCACTTCTATTCCTGTATTTTTCCTTATGAACAAAGGCTTTTTATCAGGATTTCGCTTTGATATAGCTTTACTTTAATACGATTACACTTAAGTTCAAGCTTTTTCAAGCTTTTTCGATCTTATAAGGATTATAAGATCTTTATCTCGTAGCAGTCAGTAAAGCCTGCATCGAGGACACCCTCATGGACCATCTTCTCAATCTCATTTTCGACTTGCCTGTAAGTAAACTGGTAGTCATGTGAGATTGCGGAAATGACATCCGGAGTATGACAGAACTTGTTTGGAAATGCTGTATTAAAGATAGCTACGTTTTCCAGGATCAAATTCCTTAACTTTTCCATTTTTCCACCTCTTTTTGTTTTTTATTTATTTTCTAATTTACGTCTGTAGTTTGGTTCTCTCGTCAACACACTATATTCGTCTTCCAGATATATAGAGATTATCCTAATAAACTATATAGGTAGAAAATATAACAATTTCTATTCAACACCTAAATACCTGACTATAGACTGTATAAAACAGAGATCAATTTCGATGTTTATAAATCACTACTTAAGAGAAAATATAAATAACATAATAAGGAAATGAAAAAGAGAGGATATACAATAATAATTTCTATCCAATGTACATCAAATAATTACAGTCTGGAAAAATGGATTTCAATTAAGGAAATAGATGCAATAAAAATAGTTTCAGCGAAATAATAGCTACAATAATGCGATGATACAAGCCATAATAATAATTTGCGTAAAAAAAGGCCAAAAGAGTCTGAAAAGCCTTTATCTAAAATCAGTCTTTAGATTAACATTTTTATTTATTCATATTTTTGCTGCAATTCATTATATAAGTTATCTTGATTTGTAATTTTAACCTATCATTCTAATCTTGAAAAACAAGTTAAAGCTGTTAAGTCCGAAGGGAAAAAAGGAAAGGAGAATAATTGTGGAAAAATTTGCATCTCAAACTCCTGATCCTGTAATAAAAGTAGGAATAGATGGCAGGCTTATTTATTCCAATAAAGCAGGGCAGTTCTTAATGCAAGCGTGGAACACAAAAATAGGGGAAGAAGTCCCTGCTTTTATTAAATATGCTGTAAAGAAAGCCTTTTTGCTGAATAATCCTGAAAAAACAGAAATCAAAGTTAGAAGAAGAACCTATCTTGCGACCTTCCAGCCTATTCCTGAAAAAGAAGAAGTAGTTATTCACTGGTTTGATATAACCGGCCAGAAAAGATTGCAGAAAAAAGTCCGGATTAAAGAAAGACAGCATGATACTTTACGCAAACTATCGGCACTTGCCTTTCGCTGCAAAAATATACAGGGCTTCATGGATAAGACTGTAAAATTGGTTACGGAAACTTTAGCCCTGGAATATAGCAGGATTCTGGAACTTCAACCTGATGGAAATCTTCTCCTGAAAGCTGGCCAGGGATGGAAGGCTGATGCTGTAGGAAAGCCCATAGATGGAAGTAAAAATTCCCAGGCAGGATACACTCTGTTCTCCAAAACCCCTGTCATTGTAACGGATTTTAAAAAGGAAAGCCGTTTTGAACCCGCAATTTTCTTAAAAGAATATAACATAGTCAGTGGAATTAGTGTCATAATAGGAAAAGCCCAGGCCCCTTATGGAATTTTAAGTGCGCATTCGAGAAGCCCAAGAAAATATACTGCAGATGACATTTACTTTATGAATGCCGTAGCCTTTATTGTCTCAGAAGTTATAGAACGCAAACATGCCGAAGAAGAACTGCGCCTTTATAAAGAAGGGCTTGAAAAGCTTGTTGAAGAAAGAACTTCAATTCTAACTAGAACAAATCAGCAATTGTCTCTGGAAATTGCTGAGCGAGAAAAGATAGAAACAGCCCTTAAAAATAATGTTTTTTTCCTTGAAACCCTGCTTGATGCTATTCCTTCTCCTGTTTTCTACAGAAACCTTCAGGGAATTTATCAGGGCTGCAATAAAATTTTTGCCGAAAATATCCTTGGCCTTTCCAAAGACCAAGTAATAGGTCATTCTATGTTCGAATTTAAAGCCCATTTTTCTGAAGAGACTATAAATACCTCCATATATTTTGATAAAATTCTTTTGAAAGAAGGTAAAAGTCTGCCTCATGAACTGATAATTCGATGTGCGATAGACGGAAAAATTCGGCATTTCCTTGCTCATAAAGCAACCTACAGCAATCTTTCGGGTGAGGTAATAGGGATAGTAGGTGTAATGCTTGATATTACTGAGAGGAACGAAGCAGTACAGGCTCTTTTAAAAACCGAAGAAATCCGAAAAAAGGAAATCCACCACAGGATTAAAAATAACCTGCAGGTTATCTCTTCTTTGCTCAGCCTGGAAGCAGATCACTTTACTGACAAAAAAGTGAAAGAATCTTTCCTGGAAAGCCAGAATAGAGTTATCTCCATGTCCTTAATTCATGAAGAACTCTATAAAACCGCAGAAACAGGAGATATTGAGACCTTTGATTTTAAAGCATATATTCAAAAATTGGCAAAAGAACTTTTCCGGTCTTATGTGATAGGCAATGAGAAAATTATATTAAAGCTGGATATTGAAAAGATTTTTCTTGGAATGGATACCGGAATCCCTCTTGGAATCATTATCAATGAGCTTGTCTCAAACTCCTTGAAACATGCTTTTGAAAAAGGAAAAGGTGGGGAAATCCAGATAAAACTTCACAGAAAAGACAGTTTAAGGACCGGAGAAGACAGTAAAGTTTCAAATGATCAAAACCTCTACCACGCAGACGAATTTTTGCTTGTGGTTTACGATAACGGAACTGGTATGCCTGAAACCCTCGATTTTAGACATGCCTCATCTCTAGGGCTTCAACTTGTAAATATTCTTGTAGAGCAACTTGAAGGCAGTATTGAGCTTGGAGATGTTCCCGGGACTGAATTTCGAATAAATTTCAGGGAAAAAATCATTTGAACCCAATAAAAGCAAAAATTTTCATAAAACTTCAGATAAATTTGATTTAAATTAAATTTTAAACTTAATTTCAAACTAAATTGTAAACGGAAAATCAGTTTGCAAAGTCATATCGAGGCTTTTTCCTGACCTGTTATTATTTTTATTGCCTGAGATAAATCCTCAGTAATCATTAGCCTTTTTGATTTTTCAATTAAATACTTATGTCCCGTTTGTATGTATGAAGGAAAAACCCTTTTATCCTGATAATAATACTGATTTTTCCGAATTTTATATGTGAAACCAGTCGAAATGATATAATTATTGGCCTGCCTTTTTATAATGTAGTTAAAAACTTTTATTGCAATATCTTCCATCAACATAAAAATCTCAAGATTGGGAAAGAGCTAATTTTTTTCAAGTATAAAAGAGCAGTTTTTAATTGTCGAACTCGAAATTCCAGGTTTGGTTTTTGGGCATTTAACCGCAGTTGTCAGGTAAAACCCAAGGCCTAGAATATCCTGCAGGTTTTTTTACCGTCACTCCTGCATCATTAAATGCCTGTAAAGTTGTCCGCAGGTAAAAAGATTCCCACCAGCATAAAAATAATCTTCAAAGTTATCAGGAGGAGCTTCTGAAATCATGATTACTTTTATTTTTTCAGGATCGAAATGCTTCGGAGGTACAGTATAACTGCCTATAATAACATCTTAACATAAATGATTAAAATATCCAAGGCCTTCATCACACTTCATTTTGATACACGCCCCGATTACTTTCACGGAGAAAAATCTTTTTTCTGTTAAATTACATTTATTTACATTAAATTATCCATATAAAGGAAGTGTAATACGTAGGGCTTTGCAAGTAAAGCTTTCTATAAACTTAATAAATAAAAGTATACTAAAGACTTTACTGTTTTATCTCAAGAATCTAGGAGGCTGTTTTAAAATTCAAATCAATTATATAATTGGATAATAAGTACTTTTTACGTTAGCTTTAAGGACATCACTTTATTAGATCTATAAGCTTACGTAATAAAATCAAATTCATTAGACGTCATGCTTTAAATCTGCTTTATTAGGCCTAATACCAGCATAGCTGGTTACAAAGTGCAAAGTAGATGGTATCAGATTTAAACCAGTTTTTTAATACTTGTTTTTAACTTCAAAAAATAAGGTTTCTCTGAATATCCCAGTCGCATCTTTGTCACGTTGTGAAGAACACCACCAAAGGTATCGTCACTATACTTATGGCGAGTGTTGCAGCCGTTATCCCGGCGGCGTAGGCACCTTCGTGTCCGTATAG
>JBNAKO010000079.1:0-1284 GCA_049706495.1 Methanosarcina sp.
GTATATGTGATGCTCTGGCCTGCAGCAGAATAATTTGCTGGAGAGGCTATTTTTACAGTTAACAGAGCTGGACGTTGATTTGCTGTTACAGTTGCAGTTACATTAGGAGATTCGACTTCTGTGCCATTGAATATGCCTGTCGCGAATGCGGAATTGTTTACAAATCCTGAGTCGAGATCAGTCTGAGTAATTGTATAATTTGCTGTTCCTGTAACATTTTGTCCAGGCGAAAGGGCACTGTTACTTATTGTAAATTCGCCAGTTCTATTGTCCGTAATATTGATTGGTGCAGAAATTCCTACATTTCCAGAATTATTTACAGTGTAGATATACATAATATTTTGGCCTAAAGTGGAGTAAATTGTTGGAGATGCTATTTTTACTGTTAACAAAGCTGGAGTTTGATTTGCCGTTACAGTTTTATTATATACATCTGATGTTACATTGTTTCCGTTAAAAGTACCGTTTGCAAATGCTGAATTGGTTACAAAACCAGAATCAAGATCAGTCTGAGTTATTATGTAATTAGCTGTCCCTGTGATGTTTTGACCAGGTGCAAGAACCAAAGGATTTGTAGGGCCTATAAACTGTCCAAAAGCAAAAGGAGTATTTCCTACAGCAACCGTAATTACAATATTGTTTGTTGTTGTGTTAATTACAGAAACAGTGTTACTGCCGGCGTTTGCCACATACACCCTTGTTCCGTCTGGAATGACTGAAACTCCTACGGGACTAGATCCTACAGGTATTGTGGCTATAACAGTATTTGTTGCTGTGTCAATTAAAGAGACAGTACTGTCGCCATTGTTTGCCACATATACCTTTGCTCCATCAGGTGTTACTGCGACTCCTTGAGGAGAGCTTCCTACAGGTATTGTGGCTATAACAGTATTTGTTGCTGTGTCAATTACAGAAACATTGTTACTGTTAGAGTTTGTCACATATACTTTTGTTCCATCTGGATTGACTGCGACTCCTTGAGGAGAGTTTCCTACAGGTATTGTGGCTATAACAGCATTTGTTGCTGTGTCAATTACAGAAACATTGGCACTGCCATAATTTGCCACATATACCTTTGTTCCGTCTGGGATAATTGCAACTGCTATAGGCCCATTTCCTATAGATACAGTCGCTATAACAGTATTTGTTGCTGTGTCAATTACAGAAACATTGTTGTTATAGTGGTTTGTAGCATATACCTTTGCTCCATCAGGTGTTACTGCAACTCCTCGAGGAGAGCTTCCTACAGGTATTATGGCTATAACAGTATTTGTTGCTGTGTCA
>JBNAKO010000080.1:0-63606 GCA_049706495.1 Methanosarcina sp.
ATCAGTGCACTTGTCTCTGCAAGTAAATAAATGAAGTGGAAGCAATGTGTGCCCAACAGCCCCAAGATATGGAAGCAAAAATCTTCCCTCCCCAGTCCCTGAGTTCCTTTGAAATGGGGAGGAACGATATTAACGTAATTTGTACGTACGGAAAAATAGCCGTATGGTTTGGGCGAAAGGTTCCTGAGTACATTATAGCACAGGTACTTATAGGGATTTCAAAAATAGATCAGTCTACTGTTCACGAATTTGAAATCATTTGCAATTTCGATGAAATAACCGAATATGAAAGTAAAGGGTACACACTGGTCTCTTATGGAAAAACAGCTCGGGGATATCGCGTGAATTATAGTATTCCCTTTTCCAATAAAAAAGCTCTTTTCCATTTATCAAAATTTATCCTTGAGGAACTCCAGAAGGGAGAAACCCGCAAGGATTTTTATTGGAATGGGAGTGACTGCGACATTCAGAGGCTGTATAATGAATTTAAAAATAATATAGAGAGCTGGGAACTGAAAGCTATTAATTATAAAACCGAACCGCAGACAAATAAATAAAAAATAGTTTGCAAATAGCCTTCAAAAAGAGCCCAAAAAATTTATCCTGAATACCTATTAATAAATTAAAAAAAGGGTTTAAGGAAGGAGCTTGGAATTTCTAAAAATCTGTGCATTGCATAAGATTTAATTAATTGGTCATTGTAAAACCAGATATCTACCCAATGTTTTTTGGAGAACTCTTATGAATATAAATCAGATAAGTAATTGTGACGATGTATTATTATCAATGAGAATGATTGCAGAAAACCTTAAAGAAGTAGTCACTAAGCTTGATATAGAAGCGATAAAGGCAATGCTGCAAAAAATTCTTGAAGCTGAAAGGATCTTTGTAATGGGCGCAGGCAGGTCAGGACTTGTTGCCAAAGCGTTTGCAATGCGGCTTATGCATCTTGGGTTTAGTGTATATGTGGTTGGAGAAACTACAACTCCTGCTGTCAAGCCAAATGATGTTGTAATTGCAATTTCTGGCTCAGGAGAGACTCGCTCCATAGCTGACCTTGGGAAAATAGTAAAAGATATAGGTTCGACCCTTATTACAGTTACATCTAAAAAAGAATCCACTCTTGGAAGAATCTCAGACATAGCCCTAATACTTCCAAGCAAGACCAAAAACGACATGGATGACGGCGGTTATCTTGAACGCAGTATGCGAGGAGATTACCGAAGTGTGCCTCCCCTAGGAACTTCTTTTGAAATTACATCCCTTATTTTCCTGGATTCTTTAATCACACAATTGATTACCCTTACGGGCGCTTCTGAAGCTGACCTTAAATCAAGGCATACGAATATTGAGTAAGATTTGCTGAAGGATTTTAAATTAAAAAGAAGTCCTGAATTTAATGAAATAACTTTGCTAGGGTGCTGAAAATTACCAGAAAACATGGGTAAATTTAAAGATATTAAAAAATATTTTTAATATATAATTACTTCAAAATTTAAATTTACTTAAAAAACAGCTCACTAAGACTTTTAAATTCAGAGAAATATTTTAAATAACAGGCGTTACCAAAATTTAAAATCTTTTAGAAATATAAATTAGGGATAGAGGAGGGTTTATTTGAAGGGAAATTTAAAAGAAATAAAATTCTCAGAAAACGTAACCAGAATTGATACCTCGGGAATTCGAAAGATTTTTGAAGCTGCTGGTTCAAATGCAATTAACCTTGGACTTGGCCAGCCTGATTTTGATACTCCACAATATATTAAGGCAGCAGCAATACAGGCTTTAAATGAAGGTTTTACTGGTTATACTGTTGGGCCAGGTATTCCTGAACTCAGAGAAGCTCTAAGCTCAAAATTCGAGAAAGAAAATAATTTTTCAGTTTCCCCGCAGGAAATTATAATCACATCTGGGGCTTCAGAAGGCCTTGAGATTGCTCTTGCAGCTCTTCTTAATCCTGGAGATGAAGTTCTTATCTCAAACCCGGGTTTTGTTTCCTACAATGCCCTTACAGAGATTCTCAACGGCAAATCTGTAAGTGTGCCGCTTGCAGAAGATCTTACAATAAAGCCTGAGGCCGTGCTTGAGAAAATTACTCCAAAAACTAAGGCTCTTATCCTTAACTCCCCTTCAAACCCAACAGGTGCTGTTGCCAGCCGCAAAGATATCAAAGGCCTTGCAGAGATTGCAGATGACAACAATCTAACTATTATCTCAGATGAGGTCTACGAGTACTTTATTTATGAAGGAGAGCATGTAAGCCCTGCCAGTTACTCGGATAGGGTAATTACTGTAAATGCTACTTCAAAGAGCTATGCTATGACAGGCTGGAGGCTTGGTTATGTCGCTGCCAAACAGGAGTATACAGGCCAGATGCTCAAAGTGCACCAGTATGTGCAGGCGTGTTCTAATTCAATTGCCCAGAAAGCTGCTTATGCAGCAGTAACAGGACCAAAAGATTTCGTTTACGCCATGCGAGATGAATTCAAAAAGAGAAGAGATGTACTTGTAAAAGGCCTCAATAACCTTGGTATGGAATGCGCCCTTCCAAAAGGGGCTTTCTACGCTTTCCCCAAGGTCTCTAATGCGGCAGAAGTTGCCTCTAAGATGATTTCAAATGGAATTGTTGTAGTACCAGGCACTGCCTTTGGAAGCGAGGGAGAAGGCTATATAAGAATCTCTTATGCAGCTTCCATGCAAAATATTGAAAAAGCCCTTGGGATTATGGAGAAAGTGCTTTAAAAAGCAATAAAAACCTAAAACTAATCTTATATTCGAAAATCGAAAAAAATTAGAAAAATATTTGAATTAAAGCTTTAAAACAGTTAAATCCCTACATCTTTATTTATTATATTTTACTATTTTCTATTATTTTTCTGTTTTCTTCTATTTTTTCTACTTAACGTATTATTTTTTGCTGGTCTTTTGATTTTAGAAAAATTTTCAGATTAGATGGCAGAAGGCTCTATATGAAAGTCCAATTAAATATTATATGAGACTTTTACGGAACTTTTGTTAAATTTCACATAAATGCTAATTGAAAATTTAAAATAAATATCGATATAAAATTAATGTGATATAAATAAAATAGTTCTGAATACTTTTGAAATGATTTTTAAAGCAGCTATGTTTTGAAATATTAATATTTTTTTAATGGTTATAATAATTAATAATTTTTCCATATTAAAATAATAATCACAAAACTATAAGTTAATAAAATAGTAAGATAATCATCAACAAGTATTTTTTATAATCATCTATAAGTATTTTTTTCGAAATCCTGATGGAATAGGCAAAATATAAATAAAGATAGTTAGTTAACGCAATTAAAAGAGGTTTCTCTTATGGCGAAATTTTAATTAATTATAAGATTATTCCGAATTTATTAGGTTTACATAAAAATTTGTAAAATATTTAATCTATTTAATTAATTAAAGTAGTTGGGATATAAAAGTAAAAAAATTCTCAATATAACAAATAATAAATGAAGATAGAAGGCCAATTTGGCCTGAATATTTCCATACAGAGTTTCTGAGCATATGAAAAAGCATCATTTCCCCAGGCGGCGGTTAATAGTTAAGGTAGCTTTTGTGCTGGTTTTCATTTTCTTATTGCTTAGCCCTGCTTCGTATTCTATTAATAAAGCTGAAAATAGATTTTCATGTAGTTTTTATGGAGGAATTAAAACTCCAATGGAGTATTTCCTGAAAGAAAAGGTAGAAAATTCTCTCCTATTTTTAGGGCAGGAGCTTTCCCTTCCTTATATAGGCAGCAAGGAAGGAAGAAACAAGCATTTTGAAAGAATAAGTCCTTTCCTGCTCCTTATTGCAGGAATTCTTGCAGGGTTTAACCCCTGTCTGCTTGCGGTAATGGCCTTTCTGGCTTCAGTTACTCTGGTTGAACGGGGCAGAAGAAAAGATATGCTTAAGATTACCTGTGGATTTTCAGCAGGGATCTTTACAATGTACATGCTTACAGGCGTAAGTATTTTAAGCATGGTAAGTTTCTTTCCCCAGATCCAGGAAGGTTTTATAGAAGCAGCAACTTTAATCACTGCTCTTCTTGGCTTCTGGCATATATATGATGCATACTGGCTAAAAAAACATTCAAGATCTACCTTCAGGACTCCGCAAGCCCTGAAAAATTTCATGAGCAAAATGGGAAATAAGAATCTCCTTTTGTTATCCTTCCTTTCAGGAGGGATGTTTTCCCTTGTTAAGGCTCCATGCGTAGGGGCAATTTTCCTCTCCCTCCTAAGTATTCTGGTTACAAAAACCGATGTCTCCAGAGGAACAACCTACATGGGAATCTACAATATTGGGCTACTTGTACCTGTAATAGGGCTTGGGCTTTTGCTGGCTTCAGGACTGAGTCCGAGTAGAGTAACAGAGTTCAGGGAGAGATGGAGAGTTGAAATAAGGCTTACAACAGGCTTTATATTAATGTTTGTAGCTCTATTAATGCAGCTTGAGATAATTTAAACAAATCTTTAATAATAAAGCAAAAAATGTCCTGGATTTTTCCCCCGGTTATATTTTGCTCTATTTTTGAATTTATAAATTATTCACATCTATCTTTTCAGCAGACGAGAGCCTTTTTTCTTCAAGCATTTTGAGAAGTCTTTCCATCACTTCTTCTATTCCTTCCCCGGTAATCGTTGAAATATTCAACTCCACTTCATCCATCTTTTTAAATTCAGCCCTGTCAGCTTTATTTGCAATAACAAGCAAAGGAAGCTCAAAATTTTCACGAATTTCTGCAAGCAAACGTTTCTGATCTTCTATTTCATACCCGCAGCTTTCACTGGGATCAATTATGAATAGAACGACAGCATCAAGGACACTTATTGCAGTTATTGCCTGCCTCTCAATAGCATTTCTCTCTGACATGGGACGATCAAGGAGGCCTGGGGTATCTATGACCTGATACCTGATCCCTTCCCGGGTAAAATGCCCTATTGTCACACCTTTAGTTGTAAAAGGATAAGGGGCTATTTCAGGGGTTGCACCCGTAATTTTTGAGACAAAGCTTGATTTCCCTACATTCGGATATCCGGCAACTACAATTGTAGGCTCGTCCTGAACATCGGGGAGTTTCCTGAGGATATTCCTGGCTTCATTAAGGAAAAGCAGGTCTTTGTTAATAGATCTGATAATTGAACCAAGTCTTCCGAAAGCTTCTTTTCGCACAGTTTCTGGAGTCTCTGAAGTCCGAATTTTTCCTACATAACTTCTAGCAACTTCGTGAATTTTTCTGCTGGCCCAGTCTACAGATGCAAGGGACATTTTGAGTTTTTCTATACCAACAAGAATATCAGTTATTTCATAATAAAATCTTGGTAAGTGTTCAAAGCTTGGAAATCGCCTGACTATATTTGCGAGATTATCAGTAAAGATATTTGCCGCAGTTAGCACCATAGACTCATTAGCCCTCAAACGGCTTTCCCTGTCTTCAATTTTTTTCCCAGACATGGCTCTTGCCGCTCTTTTGAAAGCTTTATTTGTTAATTCCTCAGAAGTAGGAACTGTATGAATTTTCTCAAAGATCATCATATTCTAACCGTTTAAGGGGATTTTTAAGTTATATAAAGATTATTATGTACGATATGTTAATAAATAAACGTTTATACAAAATTTTAACAAAATTTACACTATTTTGCGGCTTTAGCACGTATTTTCAGAATTAATGGCTGAATAGACTTAAGAGAGTTTAAAGTTCTTAAGGAGAAATTATAATTTATTTAATCTATAATTACAAATCCTCTCCGCAAAAATTATAATAAATGATAAAATCGGCCAAAGTCTGAAGTAAATTTCGAAGCAGAACCGGACTCTTTTTATATTTGTAATTGTAATTTATATATGAATTTATAATCATTAATTATGGTAAATATATGCAATAGCTTACGTTCTCAATGTATGCCAGGTATACATCATCCTGATTAACGTATATGAAATTAATGGTGGTAGTATGGAACTCACTCCAATTCAAAAAGACATTATTATTGCATTAATTAATCTTCAGCGGCAAAAAGATAGGGCAATAAAAGGAGAAGAAATTGCTGAGGTTATTCAACGAAACCCCGGAACAATTCGGAACCAGATGCAGTTATTAAAGGCCCTTGGGCTGGTTGAAGGGGTACCGGGGCCAAAAGGGGGGTATAAGCCCACAGGGGCAGCATATGACGCTTTACGTATCCAGCAGTTAAAAAACGAATCTGTGGTTCCCCTTTATAGGAATAATACCATGGTTAATGGTGCAACTGCTTCTGAAATCACTTTTACCACAGTCAGGAGTCCGGATGCATGTAATGGGGTCATCCGGGTAATAGGGAACACGAAAGATTTTGTAATGGATGATAAAATTCAGGTCGGTCCAACTCCTGTAAATCGCTTAATAATCCGGGGAGAGGTCACAGGAAGGGATGATACGAATAACTCCATTCTCTTTAATATTACAGAAATGATTTCTCTTCCTAAAAAACATGTAAAACATTATATGAAATACCCACCTTTGCTTGTGAATCTGAATGCCAGTATTCAGGAAGCGACCAGACTTTTTATAAGAAATAATGTTCATGGAGCTCCTGTTGAAGATAAGGGAAAAATCATAGGTATTGTTACATACACCGACATTGCTCATGCTATTGCGCAGGGAAAACCAAATGTAAAAGTAAAAGACATTATGACAAAAGAACTTATTACTGTTGATGGAGATATGCAGCTCTACGACGTGGTAAAACTCTTCCATAAATACAATGTAGGAAGACTCATTGTAACTATTAACGGAGTTCCTAAAGGTACTCTCTCGAAAACAGATGTCCTGAATGAACTTGCAGTTTATTGACCTTCATTTTTGAGGCTTATCCTTAAGATATATTTTGTATTTATCCAAAAATAGAAGAATACAAAAAGAAAATAGAATAAAACCTCAAATTTTTTTCATTTAATGTTTTATCTATTTCTGAAATGATATTTAAAGAGAAACTCAGTTTCTTTTCATACTCTCATGCCGCGCTGCAAGCTCTGCGGCAATTTCTTCAAGAGTAATATTGTTTGCAGCAAGCATTACCAGGATATGAAATATCAGGTCTGAGCTCTCTGAAACGATCTCATCATGGTCTTCATTTCTGACTGCAAGAATAGTTTCAATGGACTCTTCCCCTACTTTTTCAAGTATCTTGTTCATGCCTTTCCGGTGGTTTAAAAGTTTACAGACATATGAATGTTCGTCATAGTTCTGTTTTCTATCCAGAATAATTTCATATACTCTATTTAAAATCGACAAATCAGCATCAGGCATTCTAACACCTATCTCTTAAAAAGGAGAAATAAGAATATAAATAAGAATACATTAGATCTAAATTTCTCAGACTCAAATATCTAGAACAAATCCCTTAGACTTTTCTTGGGTCTGTAATTTCTCCTGTCAGAGCTGAGGCTCCTGCAGTTGCTGGCGATGAAAGGTACACAAATGATTCGGGACTTCCTTCTCTTCCTTTAAAATTTCGGTTTGAGGTTGCAAGGCCAACTTCTCCTGCTCCAAGCAGCCCGAAAGATCCGCCCATACAGGGTCCGCAACAGGGGGCTTCCACAATTGCACCTGCATTCATGAGTTTTTCTATATATCCAGCCTTTAAAAGTTTCATATATTCGGTTCTTGAGGCAGGAACAACCAGAAGCCGGACGCCTTTGGCTACAGGTTCGTCTCCCATAATATCTGCCATAATTTTGATATCTTCAAATCTGCCGTTAGTACAGGAACCCATAAAAATTTGATCAATTTTTGTGCCCTCTACTTCGGTTACAGGTTTTACATTATCTACATTGTGGGGGCATGCAACCTGAGGCTCAAGATCAGAAACATCATAATGTTTTATATCCACATAGTTTGCATCCTCATCGGATTTCCAGTAAGGGTCAAACTCATAATAAAGAATCCTTTCTCTTAGATATTCTGCAGTTACCTCATCGGCTTCAATAATTCCTGCTTTTCCTCCCATCTCGATTGCCATATTGGATATCGTCATCCTTTCGGGAATTGAAAGGGAACTAATTGTTGAACCTGCAAACTCGGCTGCCATATATCTGGCTCCTTCTACACCAACGTCACCAATAAGATAGAGAATAAGGTCTTTTGAATAAACGCGATCAGGTAAAGTTCCTTCAACTTCGAAACGAAGGGTTTCAGGAACTCTGAACCAGAGTTTGCCTGTGGCGAAAACTGCTGCCATGTCAGTAGAGCCTATTCCTGTAGAAAAGGCGCCAAGCGCTCCGTATGCACAGGTATGGGAATCCGAGCCAACTATAAGGTCTCCCGGGTGAACATGCCCTTTTTCGGGCAGAACCTGGTGACAGACTCCTTCGTAGACATCATAGTTTAAAATGCCCTGCTCCTCAGCAAATTTTCTCAACATGATATGGTTTGCTGTAGCATTAATGGAATCCGCAGGAACCTGGTGGTCAAATACGATCACTATTTTCTTTGGGTCCCAGACTTTTTTCTCTTCTCTGTCTTTCATAATCTCATAAAAGCCCTGAACTGCAAGCGGACCTGTAATGTCATGTGTCATTGCCAGATCTACATTTGCCAACACAAAATCCCCGGCTTTTACGGGATTTCCTGAGGCTTTCGAAAAGATCTTTTCCGAAACAGTCATCGGACGATTTTCAATACCAGACATCCCGGTCATGGGGAATAACTGGCTCTTTATAATAAATAAATTTAATTGATGATTTTGAGTATACATAAACAAAAAATCTACCAGGCTTATGAAGCGACGGACGCGTTTAAAAATAAAGAAAGAACTTCAAAAGTATTAAATGATATAAAAAAACTTAATTAGCAAGGATTTATAGTTTTGAAATAGTGGTTATATAAGATTGGCTGACAGTTCTTTTTTAACAAGGAGCAATAATTTATAAAATAATAATTATTACTAAATACCTGGCCTTTAATAGCTTATTTTGTTATTTCCTGTACTGTCATGAACTACATAAGAGCAAATACCTTTTTTTAAACGATTTTTTGCAAGTTCGGGGCCTGTTTTATCTTTTTCAAAATCCGTAAATTTTTCATACAGGGCAAGAGTATCTTCAAGCTCTGAAATATATCTGAAAACCAGCAGTTTTGCAAGCTCAACACTGTCTTTAACCGATATAGGATGGGAGAGTCCTTCACATTCACATATCTTCAGGCTTAAGTCCTCTATGAAAAATGGATATGTGCTGCAGAGCATTGGGCGTGAAGGATAAATACGGCATTTGTTTGAGTTTTCTTGAAGAAAAATGCAATCCCCGTCTCTTTTTCTTCGAAGGATCCAGCCGAAAGCATGAATATTCCCTTCGGAATCGATATCTTCCAACAGATGCTCAGGTAATTCAAGTGATTCATTTACTTTAGCGGATCTATTTTTAGCATGAGCCTGAATATTTTGAAGTGTTTCGGGGGATAAATCCTTTTTCTCTTCTGAATCCCTTAATAATTTATCAGGATTGTCTTCATTTCTTCCTTCAATCTCTACTTTTTTTTCCTTAAGCCTGACCAATTCTCCTGGGGAAAGTTCATAAGGTACAAAAGGTTCTGCGACCTCAAGATTTGATAGGCCTGTAAATTTACAAATTTTTTTGATTTCAGAAGGGAGGATAAATACCCTGTTATCGCCGCAAACCTGTCTGCAGCATTTTCCACACTGCTGGCAGGAAAAGCCGATTTTTCTTATTTCGGCTGCAAGTTTTTCCGGGTCAAGCTTGCGAGCCATTTCTATTTCTTTCTTAAGATTGGAAATAAGCAGGAGTTGATAATTTGTTTTGTTGGAGTTATGCTTATTTTCTGAGCTTGAATCTGCCATGCTCACACTGCAGTCTTTAAAATACATCAAATTAACGCAGGTAACTCTCAAATTTAAATTTGTAAAGCCAGATTATAGTTTTATTTCCAAAAAAAGAACCGGATATAGTACCCGCATCTTAGAACATAATAAGAAACTATATATAAGGAAATAAGTTTAAAATTATGTTTATATGTGGCAGACTCTACTCAAAAAATTTGAAAAATATCCTGCGCAGGCAAAAGTGCTTAAATTACTCTTTGAACGTGGGTTTCAGGTGAATGAAGAAGGAAAAGTAACTTCAGGCAGCATAGAAATAGCTCATACGCAGCTTGCAAAAGAAGCTGGGGTTGACCGCCGCGTAGTAGACGCGACCACAAAGACAATTATTTCAGATGAACTTCTAAGCACGATTTTTAAAAATGTCCATTCCATACCTTTCCTTAAAGACGTAGCTCCTTCCCTTGGCCTGGGGGTGATTATTATTATTCCTGAGGATGCTGCCCATGTAGGAATCCTTGCCGAGGTTGCAGGGGTTATTTCAAAAAACAATGTAAGTATTCGCCAGGCTGTTTCGGACGACCCGTATCTTACTGATAACCCGAGACTCACGATAATTACCGATAATAAAGTCCCTGGCGAGCTTGTGGGGAAAATACTAGAGCTGCCCTCAGTTAAAGGGGTTAGTATTTATTGAATAATTAATTAATTAATTCGTAAACACCTTTAAATGGAAGAATTTCTTCTTTAATTCTTTTTTGAATAATTTTTTTCAAATATTTTCTGAATAATTTCCGGATATTATCCGAGTTATTAATTCCCCTATTTTCCTCTAATAATAATTTGAATAAAATAAGATTTGCTTACAAAATAAGACTAAATAAAATAAATTATTTAAAAATGAGAAACATCTAAAGTCCAATATGACTCTAAATATTATTTAATTAAAAGTTATTTAATCAACATCTAAAAACTATAAAAAAATATTCTAAGATATTACCAGGTAACAAGGATTCTGAATAAAAATTAATAGAATAAAAAAATGAATAAATATAAAATTTACTTAATAAAGAAGCTTACTGAGTAATAATCCAGTAATAAAATATAAAAAAGAGATTAAAGCTGCACGTAGTGTGCAACTTCGCCCAGGTCTTCTTCGATTCTGAGAAGCTGGTTATATTTTGCAGTCCTTTCCCCACGGGCTGGAGCGCCTGTCTTTATCATTTCCGCGCCTATTGCAACTGCAAGGTCTGAGATTGTTGTATCTTCGGTTTCTGCAGAACGGTGGCTTACGATAACTGTATAACCGTTCCTTGAGGCCATGGTTGCGGCATCAAAAGCTTCGGAAAGGGTACCTATCTGGTTAATCTTTAAAAGAAGCGCATTTGCTGCTCCCATATCAACGCCTTTTGAAAGCCTCTCAATGTTTGTAACGAAAAGATCGTCTCCGACAATAATTGTATCCCAGAGTTCATTTGTGAGGGCTTCAAAATCCTCAAACGCTTCTTCATAGAAGGGGTCTTCAATAGAAAGGATTGGATAAGAGTTCACGAGTTCTACATAGTAGTCCAGAAGTTCGGCAGAGGAGAGTTTTTTCCCGTCAATATTGTAAAACTCTTCTTCATAAAATTCGGACGCTGCTGCATCAAGCCCTATTGTAACTTCGGATTCGGTATACCCTGCTTCCTCGATAGCCTGTACAAGTGCATCAAGTGCTTCTGCAGACTCGCTCATTTTTGGGGCATATCCGCCTTCATATCCCACATTGGTTGAAGACCTGCCGTATTTTTTTTCCAGAAGCTTTCCTAGAACATGGTAGATATCTGCGCCTATCTGCAGGGCTTCGTAGAAAGTTTCGGCACCCTTGGGTTGAATCATAAACTCCTGAATTGCAAGCTCGTTACCTGCATGTTTCCCTCCATTAAGCACGTTCATTGTAGGTACAGGTAAGGTGAAGGCATTTGAACCTCCAAAATAACGATAAAGAGGAATATTAAGCGAATCTGCTGCAGCTTTTGCTACTGCCATGGAAACGCCAAGTACAGCATTTGCTCCGAGATTTGATTTATTGTCTGTCTCATCGAGCTCAATCATTAGTTCATCAATTTCTCTCTGGTTTCGTACATCAAGCCCAAGCAATTCTTTCTGGATTATAGTATTTACATTTTTGACTGCAGTAAGGACTCCTTTACCTCCATATCTATTAGGATCCGCATCCCTCAGTTCCAGGGCTTCATTAGTACCGGTGGAAGCTCCTGAAGGAACGCTGGCTCTTCCAAATCCCTTCGGGGTAAACACATCAACTTCAACAGTGGGATTTCCTCTTGAATCCAGGATCTCCCGAGCATGTATTTTTTGGATTTTATATTCTCCAGAATCCTGCTGTAGACCAATATACGACAATTATTTCACCCTTTCTAATTTGTGATCTATCTATTACATATATTCTGTTATTTGAAACTTAACCTTAATTTAACCATTAAATATTTGAATTGCATTTAATTTTTTATTCGGTTGCACAAATAATTTTGATTAAGTTTACCTGAATTCATTCTAAGAAATTTAGTTTGACATTTCCTAATTTTATATAATTTTTGTTAAAGACTTTTATTTCAAAAATGAAAATCACTTGAAAATCACTTATTAGTCAAATTTGAAATTACTGGACTCAAAATGTTATGCTCTTAATAACGTTTCAGTATTTATAATATGTTCCCTCTTTTCTCTGGCTTAACCATATTATAACAGTTAATGTGCTGAACTATTATGAACGATTTTTATTTAACTCTATTTAGAAAAGTCTATTTTTATTACAGCTTATACTTTTAAACTTTTTGGTTAAACTCACAAAATATATTTTTTTCTAAGGATTCGCATTTGTTAATATTTATACTAACCTTTCCAAAAAAAAGATTTAAGAGGATCAGATAGCTTTTTTCCAGATCTTAAGTTTCAAATTAAATTAAAAAGAGAATTTTATCTACATAAAATATATAAACATGAAAGTATTATTCACTGTCGATGACCGACGATTCTCCAGTTAATTTAACCGAAAAAGAGTATTCAATTATTGATATGCTCCAGAGCCTGGGACTTCCGAGAACGGAAGCCACTGCAATCGTATGTCTGAAAGACTGCAGCGAACTCAGATCCCTTCACATAGAAATTGCTTCAGGGTTAAGGCAGCCTGAAGTAAGCGTAGCTATGCGCCCTCTAAGGGATAGGGGTTGGGTAGATGAGAGATCGGAAAAAAAGAACAAAGGAAAAGGCAGACCCGTAAAATATTACCAGTTAACAGTGTCATTCCCGGAAATAGTGCAAACTCTTGAAGAAGAATTTTTAAGAGATAATACAGAAAAGGTGGTTGCTCTCAAAAGGCTCCGGGAACTGGAGATTATATTTCAAAATTGAAATCCAGGAAAGCTGCAATATTTTAGCCAGAATTCCCTATGTTCGTTTGAATAATATTGGATGCACCTGAACTTTAAAGAGGTCTGAGCACAAAATATAGAAAGTACAGGATGCTGAAGGCCTATTGATGTTCAAAATATTATAAAAATATCAAAAGATATCGAAGAATAAAGTGGTAGTGCATCCAATGCTTTAAAAGATTCTTCAGATATCTAACGTTACTCAAGGTCCGGAACTTGCCTAAAAGTTATTGGAGCAAAGCCCTGTTCTTTATCCTTCACTCTTTTTGCAGAAATTCCTTCTAATTCAAGGACGTAAGCCTCAATAGTCATAAAAACTTCGCTTTCTCCTCTTAAACATCCAAGCTTTACACTATCTTCCCTTCCTACTCCTGCATGTAAATGGATTATGGGTTTTTCTCCCTCAAGGAAAATATTTCCCATTCCAAGGACCTCGTGAACTTCATTAAAGGTAGATATAATATGCTCTGGAGGCTTAACAGCCTCTTTTGCGCCTGTAACAAGTTTCCCCTGTTTTAAAGCGCCAAGAAGTGTGAAAACAGCAGATTCGATGTGTTCAAGCTCTGCAAGTTTGATCAGTTCCAGAATGAGGTCGTCTCCTTGGTCGATCCTGACTATAAAAACCCTGCCGATTTTTCCTTTTGCGTATTCCATATTTTTCCCTCACTGATCTATGATTTTCCCATCCATAAGCCTTATGATTCTATCTGCTTTTAGGGCCAGGTCTTCATTATGAGTTACCACAATAAATGTTTGGTTATATTCTTTATTTAACCGCCTGAGTAATTCATAGATTAAGTCTCCGGTTTTCGTATCAAGATTGCCTGTTGGCTCATCTGCAAGCACGATTGCAGGAGAACAGCTCAGGGCTCTTGCTACCGCAACCCTCTGGTTCTGGCCTCCTGAAAGTTCCCCTGGCCTATGATCCATCCGATCTTCAAGCCCAACCTCAACCAGGAGTTTTTCAGCTATTTTTTTTGCTTCCTCCATGTTTTTTCCTGAAATCAAAAGAGGCATCATTACATTTTCCAGAGCTGTAAAATCCGGGAGTAAGTGGTGATATTGAAAAACAAATCCAAGCATCCTGTTTCTTATTGCTGAGCGTTCCTTGTCCGGGATTTTTGTAACGTCTTTGTCACCTATCAGGAGAGTGCCTGAGCTTGGGGTATCGAGAAGACCTATAAGATGCATAAGGGTGCTTTTGCCTGAGCCAGAAGGCCCTACAATTGCTACAAATTCCCCTCTCTTGATCTTTAAGTTTGCACCATCCAGCGCACGGAATTCAATACCATTTTTATAGATTTTTGTAAGGTTATTAAGCTCGATAATTGAGTTGTCTGCGCTCATAATTTTCCTGTATTTTCAACTATTATACTAGAAATAGAAGGCTCTTTAGTAAAGAGCTTTTGGGCAGATAAGTACTTATCAGGTTTAAGATTTAAAAGCAAAAGGTACAGGTCTCTGAATCATATTATTTCTATTTCAGAACCGATAGATTGTACTTTATTTATTTCTCTTATGCAAATTCCTGTCTGCTTACAATATAAGCTGCCGTAAGAATAAAGGCACAGCCCAAAAGAGTTGAAGGAAAGACCGGATTTTTCAGGACTGCAATATCAAAAAAAATTCCCGAGACAGGTTCTACAAGCGCAAGGATACTTCCAGTCTGAGCTTTAACCCCTGAGACCCCTCTAAGATAAATTATTGCAGCAAATGTAATTGTAAACCCAAACAGCACCAGAATATTAAGGTTATCTAAATAAAGATGAGCTGGCGTTGAAAGTGCGGCCGGCAATAAAAAAAGGAGGCTTATTCCAGTTAGCCAGAAAGTCTGGGTTATGCCTGTATAATCATGCCTCAGATAGCGGATAGTAATTATTGTCGTTCCGAAAGATAAACCGGAAATAAGTCCGAATAAGATACCTTTCTGAAAATTAGCGCTCATATCTACGTTTCTTAGAAGTTCTCCAGGATGAGCAATAAGTAAAATGCCTGCAACTGCAAGGATTAAAGGTAAAAGCCCTTTTGTATTGCTCTTTTCCCCAAGAACGGAAGGAGCAAATAAATTAACGTATACTGGAGCTGTATAAAGAAGCAAAACAGCAACTGAGATTCCACTATATCTTATCGAGGAGAAGTAGCATGTACCTGTGATTGTATTAAGAAAACCCAGAAGCAAGAGAAACTTTTTGTTATTATGGGGTTTAAGTTGGCTTAATTTCCTACTTAGTAGCAGATATGTAGAAATCATAAACAGGCCAAAAAAGAGTCTAGAAAAAAGTACTGATGTGACTGGCATGTCCTGAACTCTGCTAAGAAAGACTCCAATGCTGCCGTAAACTGCGCTCCCAATTACTATTTCTAAGTGAGGTTTTAAAGAGTCTTTCCCTGCAGACATGGTGCAGAATTAAAAGACTGGAAATATATATTTTTTGGATACAGGAGAAAATCTTATGAATAGAAAAAATCAGAATAACTAATTAAAAGTAAATGAAGCAAATTAAACTGATATCAATAATAAAAAATAAAGTAAATAAAGTAGATAAAGTAAATAAAGTAGATAAAATAAAATAAAATAAAATAAAATAAAATAAAATAAAAGAAATAGAGTGAAATGGGATTCGATAAAATAAAGTGTATAAAATAAAAGTACATCTGAAAAAAGGATATATAAAAAAGTTTGAGCATCTGAAATATAAAATATTTAAAATTATTAAAACCATCAAAGCCATTAAAACAATTAAAACAATTAAAACAATTAGAACTATTAAAGTTCTAGACTTTTAATAAGTACAGGAAATCTTTTTAACAAACTAAATTTTATATATACACAAATATAAGAAACGTATTGGATAAAAATTTAATTTTAAAAAATAAATAAAATCAGTTTTGTTTATGAATTTATTTTAAAATATAAAATGATTAAAAGAGCTTGGAACCAGGACATCTTTTAATATAGTAAATTTAAAAATAGTTTTAAAGGAGAGGTTTTACTTCTCCTGTAAAGTTAAAAGTTCTCTTCTCCCCACTAAAAATTCTTTAGCTAGAGGCATTTTTCCTCCAGGGATCAATTTTTTCAGGAAAACGAGGTTATCCAGGCTTATTATAATAGCAGCGGCAAGTATAAACAGAGAGCCAATTACCATGCCTTTGTGGATTGGGCTGCCAAGAACTGTATAATCAAAGAAAATACAGGAAACTGGCTCAAGAAGAGTAAGGATACTGCCTGTAATAGCGCTTACACCTGCAACTCCTCTTATATAAGATACTGCTCCAACTCCGGTTATTAAAATTCCAAAGAGGATAAGGATTGGAAGCTTTGCAACAAGCAAATCCGTTTGTATCGAAACCGCAAAGGGAGACAGGAAGACAAGACTGATTACACTCTGCCAGAAAAGCTGAGTAAGGCCGTTGTATTCGTTTCTCAGATAACGGACTGAAATTATTACTCCACTGCTGAAAAGCCCGCCTGCAAGTCCGAAGAATACTCCTTTAAAGTAAGTGCTTCCAAGATCGAGATGCTCGAAACCTGCTTCAGGCCTCGTAACATAGAAAACGCCTATAAGGCCTAAAAAAAGGGCAAGAATAGTTTTTTCCGTATTTTTTTCTCCTAAGAGAAGAGGGGCAAGAAAAGTAAGGTATATGGGATCCGTATATATAAGCAAAACTGCTGAGGAAGCTCCTAAGTACCTGATTGCAGAATAATATGAAAACATCTGACAGACATAAAAAATTCCAAGAAGCAAAAGATAATTTTTCTTTCCTTTTAGAGAAAGCTGGCTTAAATTACCTGTAAGAGCAAGATAACATAAAATTGCCAGAAGGCCGAAAAAGACTCTATAAAAAATAATTGAGCCTACAGACATTTCTCGCAACCATTCCATAAAGATTCCAACAGTACCATAAATAAGGCATGCAATTAATAATTCAAAGTGAGGCTTGGGGGTCACATTCATAGTAATTTAGAGGCTGACGAATATATATATATTTTTAGTAAGATAGCACATTATAATAATAGATACTAAATCTACGGATAAGCAATAACACTTTAATTAAAGCACAAATAAAGCGATCAACAATAATTAAATTATTCAAGTATAAATTAAATTATAAAAAATCATTTAACTGCACAACATAAATAATCTATTAAAAAAATAATAAAACAGTAAATTAATTTATTTGAAACTTAAATCAGAAATAAATTAATTAGAAAGCAACTAAAAATAAATATAAAAAGTGTGCTTTAAAATAAATTAATAAAGTAATAAATTTACGATTAGTTGATTGAATTAACAGATAAAAGCAGTTATTTTCAATAAAATTCTTAAAACTCAATAAATTAAAGTCTAGGGTCAAAAAGCGCAAAAAGATTGAGAGAACAAAAAAAATCCAATCTCTTTGATTATTAAATATTAAATTAAATGGAAGTTATTCTCCAGGTTTTTTAAGACTTAGAACCACGCGCTGTCTGCTTCCTGTCCTGTAAATCGTAAGTCCTTTAAGGCCCTGTTTCCAGGCATAGATCAAAGCCTGTTTAATGTCTTCTTTTCCTGCATCAGCAGGCATATTAATTGTCTTTGAAATCCCTGCATGACAGTGCTTTTGAAAAGCTGCCTGGATATCGATATGAGTTTTCCAGTCAATGTCAAGTGCAGATCTGAAAAGCATTTTCTCTTCCTGGCTCACTATTTTTGTATCGTCGATATTCTGTATGGTTCCATGTGTGTAAACATGTTTGATAAGCCAGGAATAATCGGAATCAGAAAGTTTTGGCATGAAGTGCGCTTCAAAGAGAGGATGGACAAGCATAAATTCCTTTTCAACTGTCTGTGTTCTTCTGTAAACCCAGCTAAAAACAGGTTCGATCCCTGCTGAGCACCCTGCAAGAAGGCTGATCGTACCTGTTGGGGCGACTGCCGTTAAAGCTGCATTTCTCATTGGGAGTTCCCAGGTTGAATCTTCATGTTCGGGAAAAGCTCCTTTTTCTGCGGCAAGTTTCCTTGATTCTCTGATTGCAGCCGAGGTAATCTGTTCCATAAGCTTTTCTGCAATTTCTAATGCCCCGGGAGAATCATAAGGCAACCCGAGCTTAATAAGCATATCATGGAAGCCCATTACTCCAAGCCCTACTTTTCTGGTCTTTTTGGTTGCGGCTTCTATTTTTGGAATGGGATATACATTTTTGTCGATTTCATTGTCAAGAAAATCTACAGCTTTTCCCACAATTTTTCTCAGGAGATCCCAGTTAACTTTTCCCTCATTAACAAGTAAAGAAAGGTTTATACTTCCAAGATTGCAGGATTCGTAAGGCAGGAGGGGTTCTTCCCCGCAGGGGTTTGTAGCAGAAATATCTCCAAGTGCAGGCGTAAAATTGTCTTTGTTTATTCGATCATAAAAAAGCACTCCAGGCTCTCCGTTTCTCCAGATGCCTTCAACTATTTCGGAAAAAATCTCCCCTGCAATCAGGCCTGTTTGTCTGTTCCAGACTGTCTCAAGCTTATTTTCTGCAATCAGTTTCATAAAAGTGTCAGGAACAAGCACTGAGATGTTTAAGTTACTGAATTCTCCTTCTTTTTGTTTTGCCCTGACGAAAGCAAGAATGTCATTATGCGAAACATCAAGAATTCCCATGTTCGCCCCTCTTCACCTTCCGAACCTTTTAACGATCTCTGTGGCATCATTAAACATCTTCATTAAAGCGATGGAACCACTGGGAACCTCATCTCCACACTGGTCAGGAGAAAGCTCAGAACGTATACCTGAAAAATTAAAGCCTGTACCCCCGCCTGTTTTTTGAATCAGGGCTGCAGTTTTAAGTGTATCAAAGATCTCTTCTATATTATCTTCTATAGGAATTACAAAGCAAGCTGCTAGCTGCCCAAATTCAGTTCCCGCATTCATAAGCGTAGGTGAACTCGGGAGGAAAAATTTGTTTGCCAGAAGGTCTCTAAATTCCAGGCATTCTTCCTCATTTGTCGAAATAGCTTTTGCTACTCTCTCGCAAATATCTTTCCAGTTCTCTTCCCCTTCGCGCAGATATCTGGCTTTAAGGATTTCACTAACTAATGCATCCCATCCTTCGTCTGTTCCCCACACAAAAATCTCTTCCCCTGCTAAGTTCGCAGGTTTTAGTCTTTGTTAAAAGAGTTTATTATTCAATATTATACGGGATTTTTTATCTCTCTATCCGAACCTTAAATTAGAAATTATAATTAGGAATTGTAATTAGGAAATATATTTAGAAATTATATTACAATAAATATAAAATTAAGTTTAAAATCCAAAAAATAATATATAACCGGATTAGAAAAATGCCATTAACCCGGAATATAAGCTGAGTTTAAAAAGGATAAATTCTTTGAGTTAAAAGTTTAAACGAGCTCGGCTTTTATAATTTTCACTTCAGTTTTGGGCCGGTCCTGCCTGTCAGTTTTTACTTTTCCCATAGCATCAATGACATCCATACCTTCTACCACTTTTCCGAAAACAGGATGCATTTTATCAAGATAGTTATTGTTTACAAGATTTATGAAAAACTGGCTTCCCCCTGTGTTAGGGCCTGCATTTGCCATAGAAATGGTACCTTTATCATTTCTATTGTGTTTTGTAAATTCATCTGGAATTTCATAGCCAGGCCCTCCTGTTCCGGTTCCTGTAGGATCTCCTCCCTGGATCATGAATTTGTCTATAATCCTGTGGAAAATAACCCCATCATAAAAGCCCTTTTCAACAAGTTTTGCAAAATTTCCTGCCGTAATAGGCATATCTTCAAAGAGCTCAATTGTTATATCACCCATAGTTGTGTGCAGAACAACTTTCTTTCCCTTCCATACAGCCATTTCTCTTCTTCACCTTTTCTTATTGATTTAAGATTTAAGATTTAAGATTTAAGATTTAAGATTTTCACCGGTCTTTTTTTCGGCTTTTTGTGCACTTTATGCTCCCCTTACATGTAAATGCTTCGGCAGCCGAATTGCGATTCGGCAGCCCGCAGTCCTTTTCGCTCGCTTCGCTTACTCAAGAGGACTACCGTTTTAGTTACTTATTTTTATTTAGATATTGTTTTTTAGCCAAACGGAATTAATTTTGGTATATATTTTCTATTTCATTATCATCTCAAATACTTTATAAAATATAAGAATTATAAAATTATTTGGTTTATTTGGCATGCAAGATGTAAGAATTATTATGATTTTTTTCTGCCAGAAGCAGTTAATATTGAATTAGATTTTTTTATAACGTTACTTATTACAGGATTTTATACAAATACTTATATTTTTATAGGGGGTGCTGTTTATATTTAGTAGGGAAGAAAATCAGTCGAGTTTCTCAATTAATGATGGGGTTTATATGAACAGGCATAGGGTTGTTTGTTTATAGGTCATAGAAGGATTTTTACTCTTACTATTTGTTTTTTCGGTATCTGCAGGGAGTACTCTTACGTTAGAAACTGTTTCTGGGGCTGAAAATGGGGATCCTGTTCTTTTGGATAATTTAACAGAATTGTATAATGAAATCCAAATGATAAGTCAGGAAATAGATGTAAACCCGGATTATCTTATACCTGTACTACAGTCTATTGACTCGAATCTTAAGCTTGTAAACGAAAACTTGAGTCCGCACGTTAAAGAATATCCTTTTTTGGAGCCTGTAGTTACAGGGTCTGCTGAAGGGATGGAAATTGTAGATTCCATGCTTGTTTTTCTGGAATCAAATCCTGAAAAATTAAGTGAAAATTTAGGTAATATAAAAATTACAGTAAATTTGTTCAATGAAACCATTTTAAAAGTGAATTCGCATCTTGAATATGCAGATGATCAGATTAGAGTTGTAAATTCTACAGGCGAGGAATCCTGAAGGAAAGTCGATATCACTAAATTAATATCATAAAACTATATTTTTTTTATTAGCTTCCAGTCATAATACTTGTAAGAAAGTATCCAAAAAAGTTTTAAAACATTTTAAAAAATATAGAGCTTATTTAGTAAACAAACCTGAAGATATCAGCTTACAATGACGTTTTCAATGAGCAAATTAGTCACATACATAAGAAAATTATTTATTCAGCTTCCACATCTAATAAATCATGGTTAATTACAAAATGATTTTTTATACAGGTCTTCCTGCTATTTTACTTTCTCTAGCTTATATTTTATTTGGATGGGCCGGTTTATTTGAGTGTACAGATTTAATTGCTGCTTCTTTTATCATTTTTATAGTATTTACTGTCCTTTCAGGGAAAGACGAATAATTCTGATCCACCTTTTTATTTGTATTTTATTTTTTAGATTTAGAAATTGAAAAATTTAAAATTTATTTATCTTCTTTTCTTAAAATCCTTTTTCGGTAGTAATAAAAACTTATAATTTATTTAATATCTGAGTCTGGATCATCTCTAATTTACTGCACTGTCTTGACTCATTTCATTCTCAAAATAAGCTTTTTTTAAAATTCTCTTATTTAAATTCTGATTTTTAAATAATTTTTGAGATATACATATACTTGTATTTTATCTCAAGATTTTTTTTAAACAAAACCTTTTTATAAGAAGTACTTCATTAGACGTTAATGTACATAAAAATACATTAGTGATAATAAATGCACGCTTCAATACTCCATATCCTGAATAAAACAAAAACTCGGGTCCAGGCCTTTGAGACATGTAAATATTCTGAAGGCTCTGGAGCTGAGTTTAAAAAAAGAGATTTTCCTGCTGCTGTTGCAGGAGCAAAAGCACAAGGTAGGATACCTGTTATTGCAGAAGTTAAACCTGCCTCGCCGGGAAGGACTTTCAGGGAGATTTCTCCTGAAATCGCTGCAGAGCTTGCATGCGAGATGGAAGAAGCTGGAGCAGTTGCAATTTCGGTTTTAACTGAACCCGAGATTTTTCAGGGCTCACATAAGAACCTGCAAAGAGTCAGGAAAACTGTTTGTCTGCCTGTGCTCAGAAAAGATTTCATTATTGATGAATCGCAACTTGAAGAAGTAGAATGTGACCTTATACTCCTGATTGCAGGTATTCTCGGGAAAGAACTTGGGACTTTTGTTGAATTAGCCATCGAAAAAGGAATTGAGCCCCTTGTAGAAGTCCATAACAAAGAAGAACTTGATTCTGCTCTGGATACCCGGACCAGAGTAATCGGAATAAATAATAGAAACTTTGAGACTCTCAAAATTGAGCTTTCAGTCACAGAAGAGCTTGTTCCCCTTGTCCGCAAATATGACCTTGAGCACGGAACAAAACACCTGGTTATTAGCGAAAGCGGGATGAACAATCCAGAAGATGTCAGACGGGCAGTTCGGGCAGGAGCAGATGCTGTTTTAATAGGATCTGCATTAATGGAAAGCGATTCTGTTTTTAAGAAGACAAAAGAATTTGTCCAGAGCTCTGGCTGGCGTTAATATTTGCTTTTTTGAATTTTTGGAGTGCTCAGCTTTTTAACGCACTGGTTGAGGAGTTAGACTGAATTTAGAAATTGATTCCTTTTATAAGGCTTGAGGAATGCCTATTAAATAAACAAAGGGATAAAAGGCGAAAAAATAGAAAAAGATAGAACAAAAGCATCTTAAATGCGAAAAGGGGTAATTCAATTGACGGAAATTAAAATTACAGAAGTTCAGAATAAAGATTTCAATTTAAATGAATTAGCAGGCCAGATAGGCAATTTGACGGGGAAAAATCCAGATCACGTGCATGGAAAAGGAAAGTATGGAAAATACGGTGGGCAGTATGTGCCTGAGGTTCTAATGCCAGCTCTTCAGGAACTGGAAGAGGGTTATGAGAGGTATAAGAATGATCCTCAATTCCTTGCTGAACTCGAACATTATCTACGGGATTTTGCAGGAAGAAAAACTCCTCTTTATTTTGCCCGGAACCTGAGCAAGAAATACGGAGCAAAAATTTACCTTAAACGAGAAGATCTGGTGCACGGAGGCGCACATAAGTTAAACAATGCAATCGGGCAGGCCCTGCTTGCAAAATACATGAGAAAAACCAGGTTAATTGCAGAAACCGGAGCAGGACAACATGGGACTGCGACTGCTATGGCAGGAGCAAATCTCGGATTTGAAACTGTTGTCTATATGGGGGCAAAAGATGTCAGCCGCCAGAAAATGAATGCATACAGAATGGAACTTATGGGCACCGAGGTAAAAGCTGTAAATACAGGCTCAAAAACCCTTAAGGACGCAATTAATGAGGCTTTCAGGGACTGGGTTACCAACATAGGAAATACCCACTACCTGATAGGTTCGGTAGTAGGCCCTCATCCCTATCCTGAAATAGTCAGGGATTTTCAAAGCGTAATCGGGAGTGAAGTAAAAGAACAGATTCTGGAAAAAGAAGGTTGCTTGCCTGACTCAATTCTTGCCTGTGCTGGAGGAGGAAGCAATGCAATGGGAATTTTCCATCCCTTTGTAGAGGACAGGGAGGTCAAACTTATTGCTGTTGAAGCCGGCGGAAAAGCCCTGCAATGTACGGAAAAAGCTGCCCTGCACTCAGCCTGTCTCTGTGCTGGAGAAGAAGGGGTTTTGCATGGAGCCCGGACAAAGGTGCTGCAGGACGAAAACGGACAGATTCTTGAGTCAGAATCTGTTTCTGCAGGCCTTGATTACTCTGGGGTGGGGCCTGAACTTGCTTATCTTGCCGAGAGCGGCAGAGTTACAGCCCGCTATGCCACAGATAAGGAGGCCCTTGAAGCTTTTCATGAATTAAGCAGGCTTGAAGGAATAATTCCTGCCCTGGAATCCTCACATGCACTTGCCTATCTGAAAAAGGCTTCAGAAGCCGGGGAACTTGGAGAAATTGTGGTCTTAAATCTCTCGGGCCGAGGAGATAAAGATCTGGAAACTGTCCTGAGCTTAAGAGGAGCGATTTAACATGAGCACGCAAATTGGGATTGAAGTAAACCCTGATCTTAACGCTGAGGGACAGGAAGTGCCTGATTCCGGAATTAAAATAGAAAATGAATCAAAGTTGGAAACTAAATTCAAAACAAACTCTAAAACTCCAGAAGAAGGAAAAATTGAGAAAAAAAGACAAAGTATTTCTGAAAAATTTAAAGAGCTCAGGGAAAGAGGAGAAGGAGCCCTTATCTGTTATATAATGGCCGGAGATCCTTCAGTCGAATCAACTAAAGAAAATGTAAAAGCTCTGGTTGCCGGAGGAGCTGATATTATTGAACTTGGTTTTCCCTTCTCAGATCCTGTAGCTGACGGCCCAACCATTCAGGCTGCAGGACAGAGAGCTCTGGCTGCTTGTATGGATATTCCGGGTTATTTTGAGCTTGTCAGGTCCCTTGATATTCAGATCCCGCTTGTATGCATGACCTACTATAATCCTGTTTTTAGATACGGCCTGAAAAATTTTGTTGAAAAAGCTGCAGAAGCCGGGATTAAAGGGTTAATTATTCCTGATATTCCGGTAGAAGAAACAACTGACCTGAAAACCTGCTGTGAAAAAGCCAGAATTGACCTTATCTTTCTGGTTGCCCCCACAACAACCGAAGAAAGGATTCAGAAAATTCTGCAAAATGGTTCAGGATTTTTATACCTGGTTTCGAGGCTTGGAGTTACAGGGGCCAGAGCAGATATCTCAACTTCTACTGAAGAACTGCTTTGCAGAGTAAAAACTGAGCTTCCAAAAGCGGTTGGATTTGGGATTTCTACAGGAAACCAGGCAAAAGAGATCAGAAAGGCAGGAGCAGATGCTGTTATTGTTGGTTCGGCTTTTGTAAAAATTATTGAAGAAGGGGAAAATGTCAGCAGTAAACTGGAAGCCCTGACAAAGGAACTCAAATCAGGCATGCTTCCAGCAAAAGATGGTAGAAAGGAAAAAAATGAGGCGAATAAAAATTCTCGAAGTTTGAGATTTAGAAACTAAGAAAATTGATAAAGTAAAAATAAAAAGAAAAGGAGGTAGGGGAAGTGCAGAAATATATTAAAAAGCTGGAAAAAAGCTGTGATTTGAGTTCTGAGGAAGCTGAAGCTGCAGTAAGTAAAATCCTGACCACTGCAGATGATGAAGAAATCGGAAGATTTTTACTTGCTTTGAGAGCTAAAGGAGAGACCCCTGAGGAAATTGCAGGCTTTGTAAGAGGCATGAGGAAAGCTGCCAACACAATAAAACCCAGAATACCTTTCAGGCTTGTAGATACCTGTGGGACAGGCGGAGATGGGCTTAACACTATAAATGTTTCTACTGCGGCTGCAATCGTGACTGCAGCGGCAGGAGTCCCTGTAGCCAAACATGGGAATCGGGCTGTGACTTCGACCTCAGGTAGTTCGGATGTTCTTGAGGCTCTTGGAATTAAAGTAGATCTGGCCCCTGAACCTGTTAGAAGAACTATAGAAGAAATTGGGATAGGCTTTATGTTTGCTCCTGTCTTTCATCCGGCTATGAAGAGAGTTGCTGGAGTCAGGAAAAAACTCGGGGTGCGGACTGTCTTCAACATTCTTGGGCCTTTAACAAATCCTGCGGAAGCTAAAGGGCAGGTAATCGGGGTTTTTGATAAAAGGCTCTGCGAACCAATAGCTTTTGCACTTGCAGAACTTGGGACAGAACATGCGCTTATTGTGCATGGAGATGGAATGGATGAAATTTCAAACACAGGAGAAACATATATTGCAGAGTTAAAAAACGGCAAAGTAACAATGTATACGCTTACTCCTGAGGCTCTGGGGATAACAAGGGCGAATCCTGAAGATATCAGGGGCGGTTCGCCAAAAGAAAACGCTAATAAATTGCTCTCTATTTTTAAAGGCCAGAAAGGCCCTAAAAGGGATCTCGTAGTCATAAATGCTGCTGCAGCTATTTACGTGAGCGGAATTGTAGGTTCTATTAAACAAGCAGTCCCGATTGCTGAAGATGCAATAGACAGCGGGAAAGTTATGGTGAAATTCAATCAATTTCGAACATTTACAACCAGAATATATAATCAGGAAAATCTCAGGGAAGTTTTGCCAGGGATAGGATTTCTTTCCGGTTCCAGAAATTTGATTTTAAGCCCTGTTTCAGGAGAAAGGGCATGAAAACAAAACAAAAAACCAGAATAAAAGTTTGTGGGATCTGCAGGCCTGAAGAAATAGAACTTGCTGCCCTTTACGGAGCTGATGCAGTCGGATTTATAACTGAAGTTCCAGTTGAGACCCCAAGAAAGCTCAATATTGAAACGGCTGCTTCTCTTGTTTCCAATGTCCCGTCAACTCTGAATTCAGTCCTGGTTATCATGCCTCAAAATTCTACCGAAGCTCTGGACCTCATTGGACAGGTTAAACCCGATATTGTGCAGATTCATTCTCCTCTTTCTCTTTTAGAACTTGAAATAATTAAGCAAAACACCGATATTCCGATTATAAAGGTTCTCTCTTTACCTGCAAAGGAAAAAACTTCCAGCCAAAAAACCAAGAATCCTAATCTGATTTTTGACCTGCTTGAAGAAGTCAGGCTTCTGGAAGAGGCTGATGTAGTAGATTCAATTTTGCTGGATACAGGAAAATCCGGAAGAACAGGGGGAACTGGCTCTATTCATGATTGGGCGTTAAGCAAACAAATTGCCCAGGAGACAGAGCTTCCTCTTATCCTTGCAGGAGGACTTAATCCTGAAAATGTTAAGGAAGCAATTGAAACTGTCTCTCCTTATGCAGTGGATACAGCATCTGGAGTTGAGACCGCAGGAAAAAAAGATGCAATTAAAATTAAAACTTTTATTGAAGAAGTGAGGTGCGCGAATGCTTTCCTTTGATATTGATAAAGAAGCATTTATAAAGCTTACATTCGGATTAAAAAATCCCTGTCTTATCCAACTTCTCGCAAGAGTCGATCCTAAATGTTTTACATGTTCTCCTCTTGAGCTTTATAATAATCTGAGAAATGCAGAAAATTCAGGCCCAATACACTACTCCTATCTGCTTGAGTCCGTAGAAAAACAGGCAGCTCGTGCAAGATATTCTTTTGTAGGAAACAATCCTGATTGCCTGGTTAAGATAAGTGACAGAATAGTTTCCCTCAGGCTCCTGAACCCGAAAGCATCAGCTCTCTTTAAAACCATCAGGTGTAAACTGGAAGAAGTATGCGGCCCTGAACTTATAAAAAAGGAAAAAGGGATAAAGGAAAACATAGAGAATCGCACAGAGTTGGAAAATCCTGAAGAATTTACGGTTATAATCCCTGAGGGAAAAGATGCTTTTGATGCCCTTCATATGGTCTTTCCTCCTGCAAACGGTGTTGAATTAAAAAACGCGAGCTTTTTTGAAAGGCAGACCTTTTTGGGGGGAGCTATAGGGTATACTGCTTACGATGCAATATATGATAGCTGGTTAGGGGTCCATAAAGGATTTGAGTCCGAAATCCCTGAGCTTCAGTATCTTCTGGTTTCAAAAACTTTTGTATTTGATCATCTAACTGAAGACCTCTACATAGTGGTTACTCCCTTTGTAGACCTGGATTCAAGTCCTGAAAAAATATATGAAGAATCCCTTTCTGAAGCAGAAAAACTTTATTCCTGCCTGGGAGAGTCTGTGAAACTTGAAAGTACAAAAAAAGACTCAAAGTATTCTTCTGAGTCCAGTTTTCCATTAAATGAAATAGAAAGGAAGGTTTCACAGTCATTTCCTGCTTTTTCGGATCCTTCTGAAATGTTATGCAACAGTGACAGAAAGGACTTTGAGGCAGCAGTCCTCCAGACAAAAGAACATATTCTTGCCGGGGATATCTTTCAGGCTGTTCTTTCCAGAAAATGTGAATTTACGCTTGAAAAGATTCCTTTTGAGCTTTATTTGCAGCTTCGGGAAATTAATCCGAGTCCATACATGTATATCTTTGAGTTTGAGGAACTTGCAATTGTAGGAGCAAGTCCTGAAACCCTGATGACCGTACATAAAAGAACCGTGATTACCAATCCGATTGCAGGCACCTGTCCCCGTGGTAAATCCGAAACAGAGGACGAATTCTTTGCCTCACATATGCTTCAAGATGAAAAAGAAAGGGCAGAGCATGTAATGCTTGTTGACCTGGGAAGAAATGACGTGCGTATGGTTGCAGAAAGCGGGTCTGTGAAAGTTTCCGAATTTATGAAAGTTTTGAAATATTCCCATGTTCAGCACATAGAAAGTACGGTTTCAGGAAGGCTCAGGCCTGAATGCGACCAGTTTGATGCTTTCAGGGCAATTTTCCCTGCTGGGACTCTTTCAGGAGCCCCGAAAATCCGGGCCATGGAGATAATTTCTGAACTCGAAAATTCTCCAAGAGGTATTTATGGAGGGGGAGTTGGGTATTATTCCTGGAATGGAGATGCAGATTTTGCAATTGTAATCCGGACTATGCTTATAAAAGGAAAAAAAGCAATTGTGCAGGCAGGGGCAGGAATTGTTGCCGATTCGAATCCAGAATATGAATTCAAAGAAACAGAACGCAAGATGGCAGCCATGCTTACAGCAATTTCCGGGGAAATTTAATTTTAACAGGCAATTATATGAAAAAAGAAATATTTCAAAATACGTGTACAAAAACACCTGAAAATATAGAAATCCAGCTTTAAAAGTGGATTTTGAAAAAGTGGTTTGAGAGAAGGATAGATTGAAAAAGGGTGGTTTAAAATGAGAGTGGTTTTTATAAATAATAAAGATTCTTTTGTATGGAACCTGGTAGACTATATTTCTTATTTTGAAAAAGATACTCTGGTTCTCCCCAACACGGTCACGTTAGAAGAACTTAAAGAAATAAAACCTGATGCTCTGGTTATTTCTCCAGGCCCTGGGAGTCCTTCCGATCCTAAAGATATAGGAAATTGCCTGGAAATAATCCGGGAGATGGGCAGGGAAATTCCCCTGCTTGGAGTTTGCCTTGGGCATCAGGCAATAAATGTTGCCTTTGGAGGGCTGGTCCGAAGAAGCAAAGTCGGGCCTGTACATGGGAAATGTTCAAAAGTCATGTATACGGAATCAGTTCTTTTTTCAGGGCTAAAAGGTCCATTTGAGGCAGGAAGATATCATTCTCTTGAAATTGGAGAGCCTGCCCAGGGAATAAAGGTCACTGCTAGAGCCGAAGACGGAAGCATTATGGCTGTCGAACATATGGAATTTCCTATCTATGGGGTCCAATTTCATCCTGAATCTGTCCTTACCCCCGAAGGAATAAAAATAATTGAAAGTTTTCTGGAAGCATCAAGAAATTATAAAAAAAGACAATCTGCAGGTTAATTCGCGGCCTTGATATAGCAAGATGTGATTATTTGCTTTAGGCCTTTTAAATTAATTATATAATTTGATTTGGTTAACCTGAATTCAAGTTATTTTTTAAGCCCTATTGGGATCCGAATTCAGGTTAATGCCTAATTCAAATTTTTTAAATTTCAAATTTTTTATGATTTATTTAATTTGTAAAAATTAAAATTTATTTTTCAGATTTAAATTTTAATTAATATTTAATTTAGATTTCATTTGCCAAATTTTATTTTTAATTTAATTCAATTTGATTTTTAATTTAACTTTAATTTTATTTTATTTAATTCTATTTTTATCAGTTCAATTTTTCCTTATTTGAGTTTTTTAAGCTAATTTTAATTATTTGGGTTTTTTCTTGGGTTCTAAACATATATGAAGTTCAGATTTCAATTACTTCTCAATTACCTTTTTCACTTTTTTTCGGTTTTGGGTTCTTCAAGTCCGCTTTCTTTTATTTCGCCTTCTTCAGTACTATCATCCTCATCAGTTTCTCCCTCATAGAATTCATCTTCAGTGAATTCTTCATTGGGTTTTCCAGCATACCCGGCAGGCTGCAGGTTCTTCAATTCTGCAAATTCACTTACTGTTTGCGCAATAAGTTGAGGATATTTCTCGATCTGGTCTCTTGAAATGAAGCCTGCTTCTTCAGAGGCTTTTATAACATCTTCGCGTGCAGTTTTCGCTTTTTCGGTGAAATCCGTAAGTTGCTGTCTATTTGCAATATATGCCATTTCTTCGAGAGCAAGTGTGGTCCAGAGAGTAACAACTTCCATCTTCTTTTCAACAGCCCCTAAACCAATCATTCTAAGGGTTTCGAGTGCATTTGCTGCAGACTCAAGCATCTGGAATTGTACGGCTCCTTTTCCAATTTCCTGTACAGCTTTTGAAAAAGACCATAATGCATTTGAATAATTTTTCTCAAGCGCACCTTCTGAAAGGGTATTAAGGACGTTTACACTCTCTGAAGCAACATTTTCCATTTTCTTCTGAATTCCTTTACTTCCTATATTTCTGACCGAAATTATAACCCTTTTTAAATCAGTTTCCAGGTCTGCCTCAAGTAACTCTTGCCCAAATTCCCTGAGGTATTCAATGTTTTGAACAGCACTGTAGTCGTCCTGTTCTCTTACAGCTTTCTCTCCGGCTTCTCCAAGTTCGATAGCTCTTTGTTCATTTAATGAGAACATATTAAAACCCCTTTCTAGCAAAATTTCTGAAAATTACTTTATTTTTAGAATTGAATTATTTATATAGGTTTACTTGGATATTAGTCTTCCTATAATTCTTAAAAAACATGAAGAGTTCAAAATTAATATAAGGAATTTTCTAAAAAAAGAATTTAAATTTATTAAGGAGTTCATCCCAAAATTCGAAATTACTACTTTTATCATGTATTCCAGATTATCAACTGTGTTCCTGATAATAGAAGTAATTTTGAGAAATTAAGATAATAGATAAAAATGGGTTTTGGGATAGCCTCAAGCATTAAATAATTTAGGCATTTGTATTCTTATTTTTTTAAATATGCAGGTAATTAAAATAAAATTGAATTTATATATTTACTAATAGTTTACCATTTTTACTATTTAAAAGCTAATTGATAAATAACTGTATACATTAAGAGTTATTTAAATAGGAAATTGAATTTTTGTCCTGTTAAAATCTTTCTTAAACTTATTACCAATATTTTTGTAGATTTTGCATATATAAATAGTTAAGATATAGGATTTTCCGAAATGAAATTATTAGTAGATTTAAAACGCGCGCAACTAATCCGAAAAAATCTCAGTACTTCATAATGAGAACAAATGACAGAAAAATCAATGTCCAAAGCTTATACATATAAATTCCAGAAGGAATTTTTGATAAGAAAGAAGTCTAAAATTATTATATATTTTTTAAAAATATTTAGTATGCTGTATGAAATATCTAAGGTATTTCTTTAAAAATTAAGTTAATTTATTTTTTAGAAATATTTTAAAAGTTGAAGAACGTCTCCAGCTTAACATTTCCAATAAAGGAAAAGAGTTAAATACATTTCATACATAATATATATCATCTGAGTAAAAAACTCATTCAGGATTTTTGGGCATATTTCCTGAATGAGCGCCCAATATCTAACCTCCGATGTAGGGGAAAGGGTTTACTCCTTACCTTTCCTCTACTCAAATTGCTTTATAATTTTTATTGGGATTGATTACGCGATTTTACTCAGTAAGAAAATTTTTTAAAATTTTCTTGGCTCTAAAAAGAAATACTTCCAGAATTTATTTAAAACTTCCGGTTTAAATTGGTTATAATTTATTTTGAAGTATTCTGGAATGTTTTATTGCCTTTTGAAGGCCCTCTTCCTGGGCGCATTTCTCAATATCCCTGAAAAGAAGGGAAAAGTCTTTATTAAAGTTTTTAAAGGTCTTTTCAGAATAAATAGATAAATTATAAAGCTCATTTAAGGAAATTTGGCTTAATATTACCTCTTCCTCCATTCTATTCCTTGCAGCTACCTTGGCAACTTCTTTAATAGAGATGGCTACCATTAAAAAAGGAGTAAGCATATAATTTTCGGCGACTTTTTTCCCAAGAAGATTAAGAGCCAGAATTATTTCAGACAGGGAGTCATTATTTTTATTTTCTGCAGCTTCCTGCCCGATTAGTCCCAAAGAAACAGCCGCATTAAGGACTCCTGATTTCATATTTTTATCGGCAGCTTCCAGGCCCAGGGATTTTATACAAGTAATCATTTGTGAAGTTTCATTAGAAAAAGAACAGGCAAGCCTGATCCCAAGTTCATTTAACTCATCTATGAGGTTTACAAGTTGAGTTTCTTCAAAAATCTGGCCTATTTCAAACCCAAGATCCAGAAGGAAGGCTTTTTCTTTTGAAAGCAAAATTTTCCTCCGTTTACCAGCAACTACATGTATTTTTATGAACCTTCAACATATTATCTTTCTTATTTTATGCATACGTGCTCTTCTATTTAAATACTAACTAAAAGCTCTGAAAAATCAAAACAATAAGTCAAAAAAAGGAAAAAGTAGTCCAGAAATAGTTGTGAAGATAAATATAAATGAAGATGCCAAATTCCCTTCTTCCTGAAGGATATTGCTTTGTAAAAATTTGAAATAAAAAATTGATAAGAGGCAAAGTAAGCTTAATAAACAAAAAGGGTAGAAATAAAAGATTAAGAGCCGGATACCCTGTTTTAAATTTATAAATTGGAAAGGATTTTATTTTGAAGCTCTCTTATATCCTGGAATTTATCTTCTTTTTCTGTTGAATCTATATGGGAGACCTCTTTTAGGCTCTCAAGAGCCATTTCTGCTACAACTGACGAGTTGTCCATAAACCCTTCTTCAGCCTGAACTCTTAAAGTTTCAAGAGCCCACTGGCTTTGCAAAATTGCGCCCTCAAGCTTTTTCTTTACAGCTAATTTTCCTATCTCTTCTATGGAAAGCGCGATAGAACTCAGGCCTTCATCAAGATTATTTTCTACAGCGGCCTTGCCCATTTCTTCAAGTAAAAGGAGTGTGCTGATAGTTTCAAATTCAAGGTTTTCTTCCACTGCTTTTTTCCCGATCTCTCCCAGACAGGTCGCAGAGTTAAGGACAACTTCTTCGGTGTTTCTTCTGGCAGCGGCGGCTCCGATTTCTTTAAAAATCAAAGAAAACGTAATTCTTATTTCCTGGTCCTGTTGTTCTGGGGAGTTTTTCCGGATTTCCATTAAAGTTTCAGAAGCTATCTTTGGGCCGGTTTCAAGAGCAAGAGAAGCTGCAGTTTTTCCTAATTTGCCTATTGCTATGAATGCCTTTTTAAAAACAGATCTGTAATTTTTTTCTGCTGCTGTTCTTGCAAGTTTTCCAAGGGCAAGAATAGAGTTAATAGTAACAAGTTCCATCCCATTTTCAGTAGCCTTACGGGCTATATTTTCGATTGTAAGAATTACCCTTTCAGCATCTGATTCTTCATTTTGAGACAGAAAATCTGTAGCAATTCCTGTTAGTGAGTCCAGGGCCTGAAAAACCCTGGCTTCGTCTTTATCTTCTGCAGCCGATAATCCAATTTCTACTGCCTCTGCTTCATTTAATTTAATCATTTTTTTTGCCCCTTTTTATGAACACTTACTGTTAACTACTCGATTTAAGCTGTTTTCACATCTTCTTTGGTAAACTGGAAATTTGACGCATTTGCTGGTTTAACCAGTTTAACATTAGATAATCTGGCTTACTGTATGAGGCTAAGAGATTATTAGTGTTATGTTTTGTGTTAGCTTAAAAATTCCTTCTATTGCAAAATTCATACCTACTTTAGAATTTAAGTTTAGTAAAAAATTGAAAATTAGAAATAATTAAGTAAATTCATAAAAATAAATCTGGGTATATTTTTAAATTTGACCCTGGAAAAATTAAAAGCCAGGTTTCTAAAAAATAAAATCTGTGTATAAACCCTTTTAGAATAAAAATAGAAAAACTATTGCTTTTTAGAAAATCGGAAAACTCATATTTTTATTCGCTTTCGTTTTTCAGAAAATATTTTTTAATATTCATTTTTGTTACTTATCTATTATTATTATTATTATTATTATTATTATTATTATTATTATTATTATTATTATTTACTATTTATTATTATTTTTCTAAATTATACTTCTAATATTTTATTTTTTATTATTTTTTTTCAAACTCTTTTAAGTATTCAAAAAACTTTTTTTATACTATTTTTAAGCATAATTCTTAAATATCTTTTTAGAATTTGTTTTTATTTTGTTTCTATTTTTGTTTTATATCTATCAGATCTTGTTTTTTGAAGATTTTATCCCTTTCAATCAAGGGATTCGGCTTCATGTATATATTCAGAACCATTTAAGGTTTCAAGCGCCAGTTTTGTCATAAGCATGTGGCTTAGTAAAAATTTATTTTTACTCTCAAGAATAATTGTTCCCAGGGAGTTTGAACCTTTAATCATAATATCATCAAGATTATTGAAATCCGCATATGTCAAATCATTTTCTGAAAGTGCAAGTATTTGCTGCAGGATCTCCGAATCCTCCCCATGCTGAGCAAGCAAACTTTGCAGGCCTGAGAATTCTTTAGAAAAAACTGTTGCTTCATTACCCTGAGGTAAGGACATAACCATTTTTGAAATTGGTGAAAAAAGTCCTCCATTGTCAGGAACCCTGATATTCTGCTGCTTGAAGGTTTCTTTTCCTATGGAACCTATAGCTAGAGCTGCAGCCAGAGACTCTCTTTCAAGAGAATGGAAATATGAACAGTTAACTATTTCTCCCAGATAGGCAACAGCAACCCTTACAGCTCCTTCCATTCTTTGTTCAACTGCAGCCTTTCCGATAGTATGAAGAGAATAAAGAATGCTTAAGCCTATATCAGAAAGTTTTTGCTCTCTTGCAGCCTCTGCCATTTTTCCCAGGGAAAAAAGCGATAAAAACACCCCGATTTCCATTTTTTGAAGGACAGCAGCATTGCCTATGTCTCTTATACTTATGACTGCTTTTTTTGCATTTGGTTCAAGCCGTTCATTTATATACTTGGTACCCTGTTCAGTCAAAAAATCTATGGACCGCAACAGGCCAAGCTCATCATTTTCCTTAACGGAATTTAGCCCGAGATCCATTGCCCTAGTTTCATTTAAAACAGACATTAAGAACACCCCACAAATTCTTATTTCGTAAAAACTCCCCTGCATTAGGTCAAACTTCACAGATTTTGCTTTCTTCAAAAGAAAGCTGATATTATAAACCTGAACTATCTCCTTACAGGCGCATTTATAGATCAAGAGGAAAAAGCTGATACATTACTCCCCAGTTTCTCTTCCCCTTCTTTTCCTTAATTCTTATCTCTTTTTTCCTCGATTTTTATCTCTTTTATCTTCCGGTTCTCGTGATTCTAAGCTTTCATATTCCAGAAGAGCAACCTCAGCTAAAATGGAAGCACTCATAAAGCAGCGGTCTTCTGCATCAAACCTGATTGTTTCAAGCGAATACGCTGCTTGAAGCAAAGGCTTTTCAATCCCTCTCTTATCTGCAGTTTTCCTTATATCCTGAAGAGAACGAATACTTGTACTGGCAGCATCTGCCATATTTTTTTCAATAGCATTCACTCCTATTTCCTGCAAAAACAGTTCGGCATTTAGTGTTGCATCCTCAAAGTTCTGATCTGCTGCAGTTTTCCCAGTTTCCCCAAGAAAAGCTGCTGTCTTATTTGCAACATCTCCCAAATTTTGCTGTGTAACGCTTTTTCCAATCTCCCCAAGAGCATAAATTACTGCAATTGTATGTTTCCTGGTTTTTGTAAAAGTCGCTGTATTTCCCATTTCTCCAAGACAGGAGGCTGCAATTCTTGCAGATGCCTCAAGCTTTTGTTCTGCTGCGGTCTTTCCTATCTCGCCTATCGCAAGCGCAATGTTTACAAGAGCATTTTCCATCTGCTTTGCATAAGCTCTTCTTGCAACCGGAGAAAAAAGCATAAGGGTATTTATAACAGCCAGCTCAATCCCGGCTTTAGCTGCCGCTTTTCCGATTTCTTTCATGTATTCGACCAATCTATTAGTATCTTCTTCCTGCCCTTCCTCAACATATTTAAGAGCAAGCTCAGACAGGTGGTTAAGGACCTTTTTAAGTTCAATTTCGTTTTTATCATTGATCAAAGCCAGTCCCAGTTCCAAGGCCTCATTTTCGTCAAGCGGTAGAATCCTTCATGCCTCCAGATTCTCTCTCAAGTAAGTATGGGTATGTAAGAATATGAGCTTTATCATGGCAAAAAAGAAAATTTTAAATGATGTCTTTTCTTAAAGGACAAAAATATTTGTAATGTCATCCTAAAAGGGGATTTGTAGAAAATTTATATATAGTAAGCTAAGGTAATAAGATACCTGTTGCTTACAGTGATATTAAGGCCTCATTTCACATAGTATAAAAGCCAAAAACATTTTGTAAAAAGAAAGCTTATCCTTTCTTCTATCCTCTTAATATTGCTTGTAAGCAGCTCTTCTTTACTGCAAAAAGATTTATTTCTTTTGAAATACCTACATATTTCCTTTTTTGTTTCTCAAGTTAAAGTCTAAAATTTAGGGCAGCAGGTAATAGTGTAAATCTATACCTTACAGAAAGCAAGACAGGAAAATCTCTAAAACTAAGAATACGTAAGGAGAAAATTAGGCAAAATTAAAGTTGAAATTAAAGTCAAAAATAGGGAAAACGTACGAAAATTCCGTAAAAAATATGAAAAAGCAGAAATTTAAATTTCCTTCTATATTTGAATTATTTTATCTAAATAAAATAAGAAAAGTAATGAATGTTACAATATTAAGCAAAAAGCCGAAAACACTCGTATTAAGGCCGGCATCCGCAGTTCTATCCTGGGTTTCTTTCAAACGGGATCTAGCCAGAATAACTCCTAAAACAGAAAAAGGTATTGCGAAAAAAATTAGAAATAAACTACTTATTCCAGACCAGAAAGAAAGAGAAGTAAATATACTTAGTAATCCGAATATAAGGCTTAAAAAACCTTTAAAATTTGAAATGGACTTAAATGCTTCTTTTTCCATAACGATCTTTAATATTAATTTTATAGTTATTGATTTTTAAGTTTTATTTTTATATTTTTTATTCTTTTAAAATTATTTTTAATCTGTTTTTAATCCCTTTTTAATTTCTTTTTAATCTCTTTTTTATATTATTTATGTAATTCCAAATTACAAATTTTCTTCAATTTTTACTCCTATATTTCCATTGTCAATTTTTGATTCATATCTTTTTACTTTTAATGAATCATTAAGGCACTCGCCTGTCCTTATGTCAAATTTTCGGCCATGACAGATGCATTTTAGGATATAATCATCTTCAATGTTTCCAGTATGAAGCGGGCACCGGGCATGCGGGCAGATATTGGATAAAATGTATATCTGCCCTTCGTTTTTTATTACAAGCAGATCCTTTCCTGCAGCCTGAACCCGGAAAAGCCTTCCTTCTTTTAAATTCTTTTCTTCAATAGCATAATACCAAGGAGGTTCAAAAGCAAGAGTTGAACCTTCTCCAGATAATTCCCCAGCAGACAAAATTCTAACCTCAAAATGTGAATGTGTTTTTCTAGATATGTTATTTTTTACAATTTTAATGATATTAAACTAGTTGTTAGTACATATTTTTTTGATTCAGTTAAATAGATAAAGAGGAGATAAAATGAGAAATAAAAAAATCAATAATAGATCTAAAAGCTAAAAAGCAGGAAACAAAGAAAGAATATTAGAAGAATTAAGAAAAAAAGGCTGAAAATAAAAGGAAAAAAAATAATAAGATTAAGGAAAAAATAGTAGAAATAAAAATCAAAGAAGAAAATAAAAGAAAATAAAAGAAAATAATCTATGATAAACTAAAATAACTCAAATAGACTAAAATAAAATGGAATAGAATAAAAAACCAATTTTTGGCAATAAAAGTGTTTTAATGCAAATTTCCATCCTCATTGAGAATTTTCAGGAGCTCAATTATTGAGTAGGCAGCTCGAGTAATTCCCATACTCCTGCGGTCAGTATCCGTGCCTGCAACATAGAGATTCCTTACAGGAGTTCGGATATCTGCAAACTTGCCATGAATCGTCACTGCAGCTTTTTCAGGAATTATTATCTGCTCATGCCGCATCTCTATATGGTCTTCCAGGTTGGGATGGGCACGGAAAATAGTCTCATACGCCTTTTTAATCTCCTGTTCTTCACTCTTATCCTTGTCAATTACAAAAGAAAATCCTATAAGTTGTTTGTCTTCTGGAGCAAGGGATGGATCATAATTACTTATTGGCATGGCCCAATATGCAAAATCCTTAAACCAGATTTCTGAGCCTGTATAATTGAATTCAGGAAGCTGTTCTTTTAAGCCGAGCCAGATTGTCAGGCTTTTGCTGTGAACAATGTCATTTAAATCAGTAATGTATTCCAAAGGCAGGTCTTTTATAAGGACGGGCAGTTGAGTTGCAAATCCTGTATAAATTACGAGTTCGGAACTGTAAATTTCGTCAGCTTCTACTCCTGTAACTTTCCCATCCTCTACAAGGATGGATTTTACCTCGCATTCCTTTTTTATCTCAACAGTTTCAGGCAAAGAATAGAGAACAGAATTAAGGAGAGCTTTTAAGCCTTTTCTTGGATAACCCTGCGAGTAATTCACATCATTTGTTGCAAGCCTTTCAAGAGAAGTAAAAGGCTGTCTTACCCTGGTTACTCTGGACTGAAGGGATGCATGCAGGTGAGGAGGCAGGATTGAAGTTAAAATAGATTCTGCAGACTGGCGCTTTTTAGACTCAAGCTTTCCGATCATGGCATCAAATTGTTCCTGTGTAATGCTGTCCCTTACAAAGCTGCTTCCTGAAAGAACTCTATCTGCTGAGGTTTCTTTCATCGATTTTCCTGAAAGAAAATTACATATTGTATCTACAAAGTCATAGGTATCCTTTGAAAGACTTTTTGGCAGGAAATCGTTTACTGACTGCTCTGAGAGGTCAATTCCAAAAGAAGAAAGAGTAAAGGCCTTTGTAAGGGTCTGAGAAAGCAAAAGCCTGTCTTTTCTTGGAAGAACGTCAAAAGTTACAAAATCCTTAAGATTAGAAGGGACTTTTACAAGTGAATTTTCTGTTCTTACATAATAATTTCCATAATCCTCAAACACAGGAAGAAAATCAAAATAATTATCCATCAGCCTTTTTAGAGGGCCATTAAAGAGGTGGGTTATTGCATGCGCTCCTGTATCAACCTGATAGCCATCTACCATATAGCTATTACAATTTCCCCCAAGGTAACGGTTTTTCTCAAGAACCAGAACCTTTTTCCCGTGTTTTGAAAGGGTAAGCGCAGCTAAAAGCCCGCTTATTCCCGCTCCGACAACTATTACATCGTATTTCTTCATTCCCTAAACTACCTCTAGTGATAAATCAAATTCAGTTGATAATCCGGACTTTTTTCCAGTCAGTTTACCTACAATTTATTAGAGAGTATGGAATTTCTCACCGGACATTTTTAGATAAAACAATATTTTGAAATCTTATTAAAACTTCTTAATTATAGAATTTTTTTGTCAATGTTCATAAATACAAATTTCCGGGAATTGAAATTATAGTTAATGTTTTGTATATTTATAGAGTTTTATAGAGTATGAATAAAGAAAAATACTGTTTATTAACATTTCTATGAAATTCAGTTTATTTTTCTTAATTAATTTAAATAAGTAGCTCAGGAGAAGAGTAGAATATAAAATTTACAAGCTAAATTCAAAAATAGGAGAAATAAAAATACCAAGTCATTCCATACAATTTCAGTTAAGAATGCAAAAACCAAATATTGCATAATAAATAAGCTGTACGTTTCTGCATTTATTATTTAAAAGTAAAAGATATAGAAAAAGAAAAATTCCAATCTCTCAAAAAAGTATAAATGCCATTTTATTAGAATATCCTTTTCTCAAATAAAAGATAAATCGTTTAAGAGAGGTATATTTCTTTAATTATTTTTGATTTCCCTAAACTAAAGAAAATCAAAGATTGATAAAATAAGGACTAGCTTATCTCCTAAAGGTAATATGTCCAGGCTGGAAAGTCAATCTTTAAGAAATTGCTTTTTTAAAAGATCTCAGGAGAAAATTATAATTTGAATGTAATTCTTAACTTTTAATTAAGTTGGAAAGATCCTTTGAAACCGCGAAGAAAAGTCCGGTCTCGTTTTTAAAAAAATTCCCTCTTTAATTGGTACTTTATTAAAGCCCAGGTATTAAGAAAAAAGCTTTTAATCCAAAAGAGTTGTGCTCCATCCTCCTGGACCTATAATTACCTGGCTAAAATAAAAATCAGTTCCCGTATATGCCTATTATTGCCAATAAAATGAGCAATACGGTTAAAGTACCAATCATAACTTCATTCATATACCTGTTTTGCTGTTTTAGTTCGTCCTTTACCATATAAACCACTCAGATCAGAATGCCTTCGAGAGCTATTTATTAGGCATTTTTAAGATTCTTTTAGATTGCAGAATAATGGAACCTGAAAGAAAGAACCAGGATTTCTTTTACTGCGTTTTTATATCTGAACATTGGAGAAGCTAGACAGACTCACAAAACCGGGATTACGTCTGGCCCGATTTTTTTCAGTCTTTTCTCAAAACCTGAAGGCAATTCTTCAGGGTTTAAGCGTCTTCCAGGTAGGGGACTCAGATAAAAAATAAACCAATGAGCGCCAACAAAGTAAATAATATACTGAAAGTGCCGATTATAACTTTATTTTGCTGCATCATTTTGTCATATTGTAATAGTTCATTTTGCTGCATGCGAACCTCCAGGATCTGGATCTATCCGACAATTATTTATTTGGGACTAAACTAGCCGGAATCCACTATCCTATCTATGCAGAACTAAAATAAAAAGTTTTCTATTTAGTAGTATAAATAAATATTTTAAGACAGATATACTATATACCTGAAAATTTCTCCTTATAATTATATTAATCGAAAAATATTAGTTAAGGCTTAACGCTATATTATATAAGTGGAAGTTACATATTGTCTTGAAAGGGAACCTGAGTGGGAAAATATGGCAAAAAGGCTAAAAGTAGCAAATCCAGCCCGTTGCATAGGTTGCTATTCCTGTATGATGGCCTGTGCACGAACCTGGTATGATACAATCTCTTTAAAAAACAGTAGAATTAATATTCAGACTAAAGGCGGAATAGAAACTTCTTATGCTCAAATTGTTTGCCATGCCTGTGTGGATCCTCCATGTATGCGGGCATGTCCTCTTGGAGCCTTAACCAAACGAAAAGGTGGGGGAGTTATTCTTAACAAAGAGATTTGTGACGGATGTGGAAATTGTATACATGCCTGTTTGATGGGGGCTATTCATCTTGATGCGGAAAAAAAGGCAGTAATTTGCAAGCACTGCGGAGTTTGTCCCAAGTTTTGCCCGCACGATGTGCTGGAGATGATTGAAGTCGAAGACAGCGGAGAAATCAAAATAACTGAAACAGGCCCGGTCCCGGATACAACTCCTATGAGTCCGATCGCATCTCATAAGGAACTTTATGGAGAAAAAGAATCCGAAGAAATAAGAGAAGTTGAAGAAAAGAAACAATCTGATGATATTAAAGAAGCGGCTGATAAGAAAAAATCTCACGACAGGAAGGAGTCTGGGGAGCCAAAATGACAACAGAAGAATATGCTATTGAAGGGCTTAAAAATATACTTTATATTGACCTGACTACCCAGAGTTATTACGTTAAAGAAAGGCGAGACCTCTATGAAAAATACCTGGGAGGAGTAGGGCTTGCAGTTAATCTCATGCTTGAAGAATATAAAGAAGGTACAGGCCCGCTTGACCCTGAAATGCCAGTAATCCTCAGTACAGGCCCTCTTTCCGGGGTATATCCTACCTGCACAAAAACCGTGGCATTATTCAGGTCTCCTCTTAATGGAGAACTTGGAGAATCCTATGCTGGCGGACATCTGGCAATGTCAATGAGATATGCAGGGTATGAAACAATCGTCCTTAAAGGAGCTTCTCAATATCCTGTATATGTGGCAATCCATGACGATAAAGTTACTTTTCGGGATGCGTCATCTATCTGGAATCTTTCTTCAGCAATCGATGTGGGAAAAATTCTTCGCGAAATTGAACCGGGTGCTGGCAGGCGCAGCATTATCAGGATAGGCCCTGCAGGAGAAAGAGGAGTTACTTATGCAGGTGTTAATGTCGATACTTACCGGCATTTCGGAAGGCTTGGTCTGGGAACGGTTTTCGGAGCAAAAAAACTTAAAGCCCTTTTGATTTCAGGAAATAAGGAAATAAAAAGCCCTGAGCATAAGTCCTATCGAAAGACCTGCAACATGCTTTATGATACGATTGTAAAGACAGGCCTTACGGAAAAATACCATAATCTCGGGACAAGTGAAAATATTCTGGTATTAAATGAGCTAAAAGGACTTCCAACAAGAAACTTACAGGCGACTTCTTTTGAAGGGGCAGAAACTATTTCCGGAGAACTTTTTGCAGAAAAATACCTCCTTAGGCGGGTTTCCTGTGCAGGCTGCCCAATTGGCTGTGTACATATAGCAATGCTAAAAAGACCTTTCTCAAAAGCCCACGAATATGAAGCTCTGAATATCTCTTATGATTATGAGTTAATTTACGCCCTTGGCTCAAACCTTGGAGTAGCAGACCCCGAAGCTGTGCTTGAACTAATCGATGCCTGTGAAAAAACAGGGGTTGATACAATTAGTATGGGGGTTGTACTTGCCTGGGCCACGGAAATGCAGGAACGAGGGAAAATTTCTACTAAAGAAACCCTGGGCCTAAAGCTTATGTGGGGAGATAAAGCTGCATATTTACGTGCAATCGATCTTGTAGTTCAGGCTCCTAATGATTTTTATGTAGCCCTTGGAAAAGGAGTAAGTTATGCCTCAAAAATATACGGAGGGGAGGAATTTGCAATCCAGCTTGGAGGACTGGAAATTCCAGGATATCATACAGGGCTTGGAAATATCCTTGGCCTCTCCGTGGGAGCCAGACATTCTCACCTTGATAGTGCGGGTTACGGAGCTGACCAGAAAGCCTTCAATCATCCAATTTCAGACGAAGAAATTGTTGATTATGTTATTGAAGAAGAAGACCGGAGAAATATTTTAAACTGTATGGTTCCCTGCCTTTTTGCCAGAAATGTTTACACATATGAAAATATAATCCAGGCTCTTGAGGGACTGGGGATAGAAAGAACTGAAGAAGACCTCAAAGCCCTGGGTAAAGATGTCTTTAGAAAAAAATTTGAATTAAAAAAGAAATTCGGTTTTAATTTTGAGAACCTTAAGCTTCCAAAAAGATTCTTTGAAACGTCTTCAACTACTGGCATGCTCGAAGAAGAAAGAGTTAAAAAAGCTATTGAGCTGTATAGAATGAAAAGAGGAATTTAACCCTGACCTCAGGGTTTTGCTTTCCAGACAAGTCTTTTTTGATTAAAGAGGAGGCATTTTAAGCATAGCAGGATCAGACCCTGCTTTGACTTTTTCTCCAACAGGTTCTTTTTCGAGTTTTGATTCAAGGGTTCCTTCTGAAATAGTTTGTGCAGCTTCTTTTTCCTCAGGACTTTTTTCAGGTAATAATCTATCCATAACCTTGCACGTCACAAGATCACCTGCTACATTTACTGCAGTTCGGGTCATATCAAGAATCCTGTCAACTCCCATTATGAGGGCTATTCCACTTGTAGGAACTCCAACGCTGTTAAGGATCATTGCAAGCACAATAATCCCGACTCCTGGAATCGAGGGAGTCCCTATGGAAGCTGCAACAGCCAGCACCATCACCATTAAAAGCTCTGCAGATCCAAGATTTATTCCAAAGACTTCAGCCAGAAAGACAGTAGCTACACCCTGATAAAGCGCAGTCCCATTCATATTAACAGTCGCCCCAAGAGGGATTACGAATTGAGAGATCGAAGGCCTTACCCCTAAGTTTTCCTGAGCTGTCTTGAGGGTAAGAGGCATAACTGCAGCAGAGCTCGAAGTTGAAAACGCAAGAAGCAAAACATCTCTTATGTTTTTTAAAAAAACAAGCGGGTTATATCTGCCAACAAAAAAGACAATCATAAGATTAAAGCCCATCATAAGAGCAAGGCTTGCAAGCACTGTGCCTACATATACAGCCATTCCCGCAAGAGCATCCAGGCCAAGTTTAATTGTAAATTTGGTAAGAAGCCCGAAAACTGCAATCGGGGCAAGAGCCATGCTCCATTTTACTACGGTCATGCAGATGGATTGCACGGAATTCAGAAAATTAACCATAGGGCTTGACTGTTCTTTATCAAGAGAAACTAGAGCAACGCCTACAATGAGTGCAAGAAATACAACCTGCAGCATTTCTCCATTAACCATAGCCCCAAGCGGATTTGAAGGAAAGATGTTTCCAACAAGAAGTGAAGGAAGGTCCAGAGCTGAAGGGTCATAATTCAGACCCGTAGATACAGGCTGTGCCCCGTCCCCAAGGGCATTTTCAACCAAGTCTCCGTTGATAAATCTTCCTGGTTTCAGAAAAAGCGCCATTTCCAGCCCTATAGCGGTTGCAACTGCAGTGGTTAATATAAAATAAATTGCAGTAAAAAGCCCTGTTTTTTTAAGTTCCCCCATGTTTTGTGAGGCAACTCCCAGAATAATTGAAGCAAAAACAAGCGGGATAACAATCATTTTCAAAAGAGCAAGGAAAATATATCCCGGAAGAGCAATCCATTCCCCCAGAATTTCAGCAGAAGCCGGATCCACATATCCTCCAAGCGGCCCAAGGAATAGCCCCATAAGTATTCCAAGGCCCATACTTATCAGGATTTTTAACCAGAGTTTCTTTTCAAGCAGGTCGTGAAGATTGCGGCTCAGGTCTTTAAGATAGTTATTTCGCCTTAAATCATGGGTATAGATTCGGGTAATTTCCTCTGAAATTTCTCGGCCAAGGAGCTTTGTCTCTTCGGCAATTTCATTTGTTATCCGTTTAGGGTCTGGAATGTAATGACGGTCTTTACCTTTCATGGGGGATCACTGGAGAAATGATGGGGGCAAAATAAATTTTGAAAAATTAGGCTTAGTTATCAGGGTTAATTATATAACTATTAGCTTAATCGTATATTACTTCTTTATTAAATTATATAAAAGCTTAGAAAATAAGAGATAAATTTTAAATCTTTAAACAGAATGTCTTGGTTAAAAGAAAAAATTTAATTCTAAATAAATATTTTTAGCCATGATTATTTATCTGCAAAAATAGAGATAATTTGTCTTAATATGTATTATATTGACTCCGTAATTTTATAAATCCTTCAACAAATCTCAACAATCTTTTTTGACTAAAGAAGAAATAAAAGCATTATTTGTTACTATAAAAATCAAAAATGAGATTTATTTCTAATTTATTTTATTCCACTAGAGATTTTCATTAACATTAACTTTAATAAGCCAGGCATCTAGATAATCTTCTACATATTTTCTATTAGAAGCTGTTGTAGTATTCACTACATACCCATTATTTGAGGTTATTTAAAAATACCAGGAACTATCTTTACGATTTCCATCAAAAATCCTGCTCTATTATTCTAAGGGCGACCTTGCAATTTCTGCGACTGCTATATTTAATATCTGTGAAGACAAAATTAAAATAAGGGAAATTTCAAGGATTCTATATTTATTCTTTTTAACTATTCTATTCCCCTAAAAATAAAAACTGATTCATTTCTAACTAAGTTATAAAATTGAATTAGAAATATGGACATTTTTCTTTATATCTAAACAAAAATATAAAATTATTAGGGCCAATCATATTGTGCAGCAGATTTGTGACCTTCAAGATAATCAAAAGTTACAACCAAAACTTTTTCATTCTTTTCAAGCTCATCTTTCAATATAGTTACATTTTTGTCCAGAATATAATCTTTTCCTTCAATCCAATCTTCAGATCCATCCCCAAAAAGAACATAACACGGGACAGACTTTTTGACTTGTAGGCTGTTTTTTTCTAATGTTTCAAGAAAGTTTTTATCCTCCACAGCTTTTTTAGTTACTGTAATTATGTAATAATTTCCTCTTTTGAAACCAGGAAATATAGGATCTGTCCAGTTTTCCTCTCTTTTCAATTTGGAAATTAAATCTTTTTTCTTATCTTGATCCACAATTATGTAATATCTCTTTGGCATAATGTCAGAATCGTATTCTATGCTATAGTTTGTAGGCATTTTACAATTTTTAAGTATATTCATAACTTCATACTTACTAGTGCCATCTTCAAATTCTATAAGTAGACCACCTATTTCCGGTTCTTGAGGCGAAATTTTTGTTTCAACTGGAAGAGTTTCAATAAATATACCAAAAACAAGAATAAAAGTTAGAAAGGCAATAAAAATAACAATTTTGCTATCTATCTTGTTCATGTTAACTATCAAAAAATTTCATATGTAGTTCTAGATTTAAATAAAAACTTTAATTCCAACTTTAGTATTTACATAATTTAAATATCATAGATACTTACAAATATTCATTCATAAGTCTTATGTCTAAACATTGAAAATTAAGATTTTAAATCATAAGTTTACGAAAAAAATAATCAGGAATTCAGCAAGAACTTAACAACTTTCATTAAAGATATAGTTACTTTGTTTAGATATTATAGGGACTTAAGCTTCTTTTTTAATTCTATTATATAAGGTATATAAGGTGAAATCATGAGAAAGTTTATAAAATATGGAATCTTTTTGTTTGGGGGTTTTATTTTTATAACATTGAATGCATCAGCCGTATTTGAATTCTCAGATAAGAAAATTGAAGATAAAAATATCGAACCAGAAAATTACTCCGAGGGATTTGGTATTGATATATGTATAAATTTTGAACCATATACCCATGAAGAGTTAAGCAAATATTCCGATACAATTGTAATTGGCACAGTAAAAGAAACCCTTCCGCCTAAATGGAATACTGCAAATGGAAAACAACCGAATAAATCAATTACCGAACTTGGTTCTGAAAATGTCATTTATACGGATATCATTATAGATGTAGATGAATATCTCAAAAATCCACTTTCATCCAAAGAGCTTATTGTAAGAGTTATTGGCGGGTCGATTGGAAATGTTAATATGACTACACATGCTGAGCCGAATTTTAGTAATGGAGAAAAAGTTTTGCTTTATCTAAAGAAGGATGTTAGTCCATATACAAAAAATATTGGGCCTGAACATTTCATAGTTACGAATTTTTATCAGGCTAAATTTAAATTAACTGAAAGTGGAAGAGCTGTAAGACTTGATGAGAATATAACACTTGAGGAATTATTGAATACAATTAATAAAACAGATAATAAACTAACAAAAAATACAGCAATATCGAATAACACGGGGTTCTCAGTCAAACAAAAAGAAAACTCCGATTCTACTCTTGTGTCAAAAAAAGCTTTTTTTATCAACCCTTTCCTATCAGTTGTGACGTTTTTTGCTGCAGCCTGTTGTATAGGAAGGATGAATTGAAAAAATGAAATATCATTTATTTAATCGAATATCGGAAGGAAAAGACTCTTTTTAGAGGCGATACAAAGTTTGGTGCGGATTATAAGAGCAGACATATTACAATACGATTGTGCTAGGCCTATTAATTAATAAAAGACTGAACAGTAGATTTTTCAGTTTTTTCCTTTAAAGTTACTTTTAGATTTTCAGCAGAGCTGTACTTATCAGTAGAGAAATAAGAAAAAAAATTGCGAAGGGGATCAGAAAAAAATTGATCATAGAATCAAAGTATATATAGATAATTTAATTATTAGCGAATCCACTTTATCTGCGGATCTTTCCTATAAGGAACTTCAGGTTTTTCGGCCGGATAACCAAATACAATTGTACCTATCGGGCTATATCCTTCAGGGATCTGGAATCCTTTCATAATTTCTTCATTACTGAAAGCAGCTTCTGAACCTCCTATCCAGCAGCTCCCAATACCTGACGCATGGGCAGCAAGCATCATGTTTTCAGCACAGAGGCAGCAGTCTATCCATAGAGATCTGTTATCTGTCCTGCCTATAACCAGTATAACAGTTGGAGCATTATAAAAGATTGAGAATCCCCTGGTTTCCAGTAATTTTCGAAAAGCATCTGATACCTCATCATGGGCATCCTTTAAAGCCGAAATAAGAAATGGTTTGCAGTAATCTGAAACACGAGTTAAGAATGCCTGATCCTGTACAACTATAAAGCCCCAAGGTTGGAGGGAAAGAGCTGAAGGCGCGTAAATTCCTGCATTGATAATTTTCTTAAGGACTTCATCCGGGATCTGTTTATTTTCAAATCTCCTGACACTTCGCCTTGTAAAAATGGCGTCGATTGCTTCCATATTTGATTTTATATTTTCTTTCATAGAATAACCCTCTCCTTGATCCAATTAAGATGTTATAGATAAATCTTTAGATTGTTAAGAATTCAGTAATAAAGTAAGTTTAAGATTATTATTTAAAGCATATAACCTTACTTACGAATTATCTTTGCCAAATAATATTTCGAAAGATCTGTTAAATCAATAGCTCTTTTTGAGAGGGAAGTTTTTGTATGATTCATTCTCATCTATTGCCAGCAGTTTTATCAATATGAAAGCTCACTTTGCAAATAAGCAAAGTTTAATACTAATCTACAAGATTTCCTTTAAACTAAAGGCTTCTACTAAACATGAGGTTTTCTTTAAATTTACTGCCATGTTATTTCAAGGGGCTTTCTGCGGGGGATTCCATATACCTTATATTTTGGATAACCAAACATCATTGCGTACGCAGATTTTCTCCCTGAGGGTAGGCTGAGTTCTTTCTGGAGAGGTTCATAAAACATGGAAGCTGCCGCAACAAAACCTGCCCAACAGGTGCCTACTCCAAAAGCCGGTGCAGCAATATCAAAGTGCGTAAGGGCGATAATTGCATCAACAGGCGCAATTGAATTCTCTTCTGGAATGTGTGCAAAAAGCAGGTGTGGAGCTCCTCGACAGATAATATCATTTCCCTGTTCCCATTCTGAAATAAGAAGCGGCACGTAAGCGCTCATCGGGTGGGCCGTATTCTGAAGGTTTTTTATCCATTCAATAGTGAGTTCAGCAATTTTCCTGACTTTTTCTGGATCATGGATAACCAGCCATTGGACGGGCTGGCCATTGGTTCCTGATGGGGCATAACGCGCAATATCGAGGATTTCAAGAATTTTTTCCTTTGGTACAGGGTCTTTAGTAAAATGCCGAACAGACCTGCGTTTTTTAAGATAAAGTCCGATATCTTCAGAAGAGACTGTCCCGCTGCCTATCTGCAGGAGAGCTTTTTCTTCAGGAAGGAAATCAAAGAGAAGACCTTGAGAAGGGCAAAAAGCCTCACAATGTCCGCAATTAAGACAGCGCTGAACTTTTGATTCCTCTACTTGTGGAAAATGAGTTTCCTCTGAAAGACTAATAATTCCCGCAGGGCATACCTGTGTGCAAATTCCGCACCGCGTACAGAGTTTTTGATCAACAAGAATACGAGACATAGATTTCAAATCCTTTCAAACCAAGATGTCTAATGCTAACATTTAGCTGTTTTCCTCTATCCCAAAGCTTCCTATTCAATCCATTCAGGATTATTAGGTTGAAATGAGGAATGAACAGTATAGCCCGCAATAACTGAAGCCAATTTTATCTGAGTTATTCAATGAACTTGATTCTGTATTTAAAATTCGTAAGTCCTTTTATTAATGCTCGAACTAAGAATAAAAATAAACAGCCAAAGTGGATATATTTTCTTCTCCGGACCTTCGTAAGAAGATTTAGTAGAACCTTTTTTAGAAAGAAAGCTTAAAAGGCTTTGTCGTTCAACTTTCTGGAAGGGAAGTTAATATGGATACCGAAGAAATCCAGGCAATATTCAGGTTTTCAGTTCAGGAAAAAGACATAATTTTGAGTTTTGGAATTCATTCAGGCTAAAAAGATAATAATAGCTGAAGTAACCCCCCTGCTTAGAAATATCAAGATCAGGGAACTTAAGAAAAAAGAGATTTTCCTGGAAGGTTCTTCAGCATATAGTGCAGCGCATGAACTTGAACACCTCTAGAAGGGCGAGATTAAAGGAATTCCGCTGTGGAATTTTCAATATATTAAAGATATGTAAAAACCTGGGAAAAATCCCTGGAGTTTCCAGGGGAAAACGCAGAAAAATCTTTTTAAAAATTCCTTACTTCTTAATACTTTGTTTACTTCTGTCTGATGATATTTTTAACGCGCCTGTCCCATTCCGTAGACTCGAAAAGTTCTCTGAGCTCCTCTGAATCCTTAATGAAACAGAATCCCCAGTAGACTGCAGGCAAAAACTCTCGTTTCCACTGCTCTTTTTTCTTTTTATCAAGGAACTGGTACATTTCCGATGAGGAAAGTCGGCTTACAAAACCCAGAACTTTTACAAGGTCAGGGATGGTCTTCTGGGCAGACCCAAGTTTCAGGCATTTAAGCCTGTAGGTGTCTATTTTCCTGAAATCGGGTTCGAAACCAAGCGCCCTGAGAATTCTATTTTTCTCAGGCATTGAAAGATGGGCTCCATCGTATTTCAGAGAATTAAGGGCCTGAAGTTTCAAAAGCCACTCGACTTCTCCGAAGACTTTAGGTTTATGCTGTCTGGAAACGTCCCCTAACCTGCGGTCTTCGTAAGCTTCCCTTTTAAGCTTGTTAATATTGGCTGCAAGATCGGACAGGCCTTCGGCGTCTTTTACTTCTCTTACCCTGAACCTCAAGGCTGCACGCATCAGCTCGCGCTTTTCTCGCTCAAAGGCTCCGATGTCTTTTTCTTCGGTCAGGGCAAGCAGGCGTGAGAAATATTTTGTGCGGATGGCAGTAGGGGGAAGCCTGACAGGGATTTCTTTAAGGTAGGAGGCTTTTTGCTTATTTTTCCCAGGAGTGCTAAAATCGATTTTACTGATTTCAATTTTTCCTTCTTCAATTGCCCTGGCTGCATCCCCTTCGGAAAAAAGCTCTTCAAGGCGAATTTCAGGCTGAAGCATCTGAACCTGGTCAACCTTTTCCCCATTAAAAACGCCTTCTCCAAAACGCTGGTAAAGGGAATCAATACTGTCTGCAATCTCAAAGATATTGCCCTGCCGTTTTCCTGAAACAGGGGAAAGTCTTGTAACTCTTCCTACCTGCTGTTCAAACAGCCTCATGCTCAGAGTCGGGCGCAGTAAAACAAGAGCTTCAAGGCTTGGAAAATCAAAACCTTCAATAAGCATTCCTACCGTACACAATACGTAAGGAGGCTTTCCGATCTCCCTGAAAGCTGAAAGAAGGGCATTTTGTTCCTCTTTAGGTAATTCCGAGGTCATGAAGGCTGTGCCCTTAAACTCTCCCTCAGGCGTATAGTTCTCAAAACTTAAGGGTAAAACAGGATCAGGATCCTGCTCGATTTTTTCAGGAGAAATTTCTCCATTGAAAACCGAGGCAGTTAATTTTGCATGGAAAGCATTGATTTCTTCCTCATTTGCATCTGCTCCGTAAACACGCTTTCTTACGGGAGCGCAAAAAACTAAAGTTTTTACATTTCTGTGCTTGACCAGAGAGTCATAAACATCTTTTGCAAGCTGGGTCCTTTTAATTACCTTTTTTAACTTGTCGGCAGTGCTGCAGTCAAGGAAAAGATCCTGTTTATCAAGCTCATCCAGGCCTTTTTCAAAATCAAAGATCTCAAAGATATCTTCCGAACTTTCGGCAATTGTGTATTTAAGGGGAGCAAGTTCTTCATCAAGGATACACTCTGGAAGGGTCTTTGCATAAATTTCCCTCATGTCTCCTGCAATCTCATCCACGAATTTGACATTTCCAACAACTCCCTGGAAAGGAGTTGCTGTCATTCCCAGAATCTTTGTACGGGCCCCGAATTCATTAAGAAAATCATTTCCTTTGTTGTTAATGAAATTGTGGATCTCATCCACAATTACCAGGTCTGTAAACTCAAGCAGGAGGTCTTTAATTTCATAACCCTGTTTTCCAAGAATTGTCTGAAGAGATGCGAAAAGTACAAAACCGTCCTGTCCATCCTGCCCAAAATGCTTCAATACAGTAGCTAACTCGTCTCGGTCTATTTTACTATCAGAAGAAAGCAGAGCACTTCTGGGGAAAAGGGGCTTGTTTTTCTGCCTGTTATAGTAAGTCTGGTTAAGTAAAGGATTATTTTTTGAGACAAGGAAAAGCACGAGTTTACCATCGTCATAATATTTTTTCATGATATGTTTTGAAAGAAAAGTCTTGCCCCAGCCCGTGGGAACCTTGATATAACCTGTCTGATGATTCTCAAAATAATTCAGAATATCCTCAAAAATTTTCTGCTTGTCTTCTCTTAATGGTTCGAGCTCAACTGGTTCTATACTGGCTGCGACTTCATTTGAAAGAGTCATTTAATATACTATCCTTATTCTTTTCTGGCTAATTTTAACTTAAATTACGTTAGGGTAAACTGTAAAAATTCTTTCAATTATTCTTAAAATCAGAAAGTACATTTCAAGAGCTTTCTGGGAAATTTAAATCTGATGAAATAAGAAATCCTGTATATATTGCAAATCGCTGGATAATTGCAAATAGCATATATTAACTGCAAATTTTATAAGAAGTAACTCCCCACAGTTTAGAATATCTTGCAAAAAACTTCAGTCCAGAGAATCCATATCTAATTTTATTATAACTGGGCTCAGCCTGAACTCAATAAAAGATATTTAAGTTCAGAAATTTAATCGAATAACTCTGAAACTGCTTATTTTAAAACGAATCCCTTTTCAATAATAAGAATTACGTCAATATATATGTTATGGAATAAAGCCTTGGAAAAGGAGCAAAAAAGTTTTCATCTTTTACAGCTATTTCTCAGGGCTTTTTTAATATGCTGTTAGATTAAGTTTTTTCAATTAAAGATTTTCCAATTAAGAAATCCTCAATAAGGATTTCTAATTTCAGTCCTCTAATCTAAGTCTTTCAATTTAAATGTATCTTTTATTTAAAGGATATAAACTTTAATTGAGGCATATCTTTTAACTAAAGTATATTTTTTTGTTTAAATCTATCTCTTAATTGGAGTATGTCTTAACTAAATATGTTTTAAATTAAATATACCTTTTAGAAATTAAAAGAACTTTGGCCTTGAAGAAAGGTATTTTGCAAGCGGTAGTTTCCTGTATGGTTTATCCGAAATTTCACTTCTGATCCTTGCATTCAACTCTTCTGCTGCAATCTGAACTTTTTTGGGTTTATCCTGTTCGGATTCCTCTCTAATTGTCACATTTAGAGTTCCATCTTCAAGTTCTTTATCTCCGATAACCACTACATATGGGATCCATTCCCTGCCTGCTTCCCTTACTTTCTTTCCAATAGATAGGTCACGGTCGTCGATATCAACCCTGCAGTCAAGTTTCTTTGAGACCTCTTCTGCAAATGCAACATGTTTTTCAGAAACAGGGATAATCCTGACCTGAGTCGGGGAAAGCCAGACAGGAAACATAGGAACTTTTCCCTGGTCTATTCCCATTGCAGCTTTTTCAAGCAAGGAATAAATACAGCGTTCAATAGCCCCACTCGGAGAGCAGTGCAGGACAACAGGCCGCTCAAGTTTGCCGTCAGGAGCCACATACGAAATATCGTACCTTTCAGCGTTTTCCACATCTATCTGGACGGTAGAAAGTGCACTTGCTTTTTCCAGGGCATCTACAAAGTTGAATTCGAACTTGAGTACGAAATAGAAGAAACGGGTATCCCACATTTCTATGAGGACGGGCTTATTGACGGTTTTTGCCATATTGACTATGAGCTCTTTATTGGCTTCATAGAAATCTTTTGTAAAGCGGATAGCAACCTCGTAATCATCAATCTGAATCCCTACATTTTCAAGGACATTTATGCAGAGATCATACTGCTGTTTGAACTGGGAAATGGCTTGATCCATATCTGCACACAGGGTATGCATATCAGGCATTGTAAAAGCCCGAAGCCTTCTTAATCCTACAAGTTCTCCCCGCTGCTCTTTCCTGAAACTATAGCGGGTCATTTCTATCATCCGTAAAGGCAGGTTCTTGTAAGAAATCGTCATGTCATGATTCATAAGGAATTGCCCGAAACAGGCTGCAAAACGCAGAAACATTTGCCTTTTATCCGATTCAATAGAATACTGCCTTGCCGGAAACCTGTCCAGATACTTCTTCAGAGTCGGATGGTTCATATCGTACATCAGGGGCGTTTCGACTTCCATTGCCCCAAACTCTGTTGCAACGTCAAGCACATAGTTTTCAAGCAGGGATTTTACAAGTCTGCCTTTGGGATAGTAGCGCATATTCCCGGAATCCGAGCCAGGTTCATAATCTGCAAGCTCAAGCCTGCGCATAAGTTCAACATGCGGAGGCGCCCTTTCAACAGCTCTACTTTTAGAAATTTCGTAATTTACAAACTGCTGAAGTTTAGGATAAGGGGTAAGGTCAAATTTTTCAACTTCCTGGAGTTCTCCTTCAGGCGTAAGGATCCGCCAGTATGATCTTGCAGTACCCTCAGCTTTCAGGGCTTCAGAAACAACTTCTTCTTTTTCTTCGGGTGCTTCAGCTTTTTGTGCCGGCTTTGCTGTTCCTTCAGGTCGGATGCTTCTTGAAAGTTCGGAAAGGGGATGCCCTTTACAGCTTACTGTAAAGGCTTTATACCACCCGAAAGGAGCACGCTTAACCTCAAATTTCTGGGAAAGAGCCGCTTCCATTCCTTTTAAGACCTGTACTGCAACCTTCGGAGAAGAAAGATCTGAACTTAAGTGTGCATATGGATAAAGCATTACACGATTTGTTTTTACCTGGGCTGCGACCTTTTCAATTTCGAAAACAGCTTTTTCTATGGTTTCCTCGGGATTTGCCTCATCAACACTTTCTACGGCTGTAAAAGCAGTAAGTGCCTCTTCAAGTCTGCCAGACTTTAAAGATTCTTCTATTTTTTCAGCAACGGGAGTTTGTTTTTTGGTTTCGTATTCAATATAATCAGAGTGAATGAGCAATAACTGCATTCTATCACCTGTGGTTTCTAAATAATAAAAATCCGGTTCCGGACAATCGATTTTGAATAAATTGATAAATATCTGACTTAATTAAATAATCGGCTTATTAAACATTTAATCAGATGGAAATGCCTATTAAAAATTGATTTATTTTAGGAATTTCCCCTTTTGGAAGTTACTTTCATCAGGACTTATTACTGAGGAATTGAATTTTCTCAAGCCTGATTATAAGCTATAATCTTAACAGATCCTGGTTTAAGGAAGTAGAGAAGAATATCTGAAAGTCCTAATATCCTGCAACGATATAAATCAATCCCTTTCGATTGATATTTTTTATTTTAATTGAAAAAGCATCTTAAATTTTTGAATTTTCAGCCTTTTAGCAGCCTTATCAATGATATAAAAGAAGTATTCTCCAATTTTTCAATTAAGCTTTGAAATCCATTAAAATAATTAAATCATTTTTCGGAGTCTACTTTACAGGCATGCCTGTGATTCTTGGGTTCGAGGAAAGCGTTTATAGTTTCAGGATGAATCTGCTCCTGATAAACCCTGTAAGCCGCAACCAGAGCCCCGAGGAGAATAGGGGCTGCAAAAAAGCCTGCAATTCCTCCTACAAAGGCTCCTCCCAGAAAAGCAAGCATTAGCAGCATGGGATGGATTCTGGATTTCAGGCTGGTAAGATAGGGCCTGAGAATAAGTTCAGGAGGGCCGTAGATAATCAGAGACGAAACTACAAAGAATAGAGCCGCACTTTCAAAACCCTGTTCAAGATAACGCATTAAGGCCAGTGGGATGAGCACCATGTATCCGGCAAACAGGGGAATTACCGAGGCTATGAAGATTAGAGTTGCAAGAGCCAGCACATGCGGGAATCCAAAGGCATAAAAAACAAAAACCGAGGTCACACTCACTATAAGAGCGGAATAAGCATTGCCTATGAAGATTCCTTTTAGAATTAAATCCAGATGGCATGCATAGCGGTCTACAACGCCTTTATATTCTTTTGGCATCACTCCAAGAAAAGCACGATAAAGACGTTCTCCATCAGCAAGTATAAAATAGCAGAAAATGATGGAGACAACAAAATTAATGACAAAAAGTCCAATGCTCTGCGCGTATGATATCAACCCTATACTGCCGACCGCAGGAAGAAGGGAGGTAAAAAGGTCCCATATAGCTGAATTAATACTTTCAAGAAGCTGTTCCGGAATATTTAATGCCCTTATAAAATCGAGAAGTGCACCCACAACTGCAGTCTGGTTATCAAGGATCCAGGAAATCTGGTTGAGTATCTCAACAACCCCTGCTCCAACAATGAATACAATCGGAATAAAGATACAAAGGCTTGCAACTAAGGCCCCGATTTTTCTATGTTTTGTGAATTTTACCTGGATCGGTCTTGCAATATAAGCAAAGACCAGGCCAAGTATAAGTCCATCTGCCAGAGGCAACAGAATTATAATAGAAAAATATAAGAGCACGGCTACTCCCAGAGCTGCTCCGATCTTCCAGCGGCTTGCAATTATCTGACTGACTCCGTCAGGCGTTTGGCTTAATCTCATCTTTTAATTCCATTGATAAATAAACTGTAATATAAATATAATAATGAATATAAGTAATAATTCCAACAATTTGGTAATAATTATACAGTTGTATTTAATTCTTCTTCATCTTTTAACCGGTTTTTAATGAATTGATCAATTCGGCTGACTTTTATTTATTTTAAATCAATTTACTCAATAATAATTAACTTCAATAATATAATCAGCATTAAGTAGCTTTAATCAATTTATTTGGTTTTATTTAATTTTAATCTGTATTGGCTTATTTATAACCTGTTTGCAATTGGAATTATTCCTAAAATGGTGTAATTGTAGTATCAAAATATAATTAGAAACTATTTAAAAATATCATAAGATTGAAAAAGATTAGGTGAATCTAACTTCATCCTGAAACATTATAATTTAAATTCAATCTGCCTTAAATTTTTAATCTGGCATCCAGATCAGGTACAAGCTTATTAAAATACTTTGTTACAACACAGGCTTCTGTGCATTTTCCACACCGGTTGCAGGCCAGGTTTACTTCAGGTTTTTTCCCGTTTAAAGAAGCAGCTTTAACAGGACAGGCTTTGACGCATATGCCGCAACCTGTACAGCGAGAAAGCCTTATTAATTGTTTTGCAGTCTCTTTAAAAAGCTCAATGGCTTTTTCTTTTGTTTCCGAACTTATAAGCAGATTCCCATTTGAAAAAAGCTTTATTGTGCCTTTACCTGTTTTAACGAGGAGTACACCAAGTTCTTCTGCATAAACAGCGTTTCCAAGCACATTTATAAAGTTAGCTACTTCTTTTTCTTTTATCCCACTGACCCCTGCTTCTATCGAGAAGCCCCCAGCTCTACAGGGAGAAATCCCTCCTACAAGTTCAATTTCGAAATTTCCTGCATTTTCTCGGGCCAGTATGGAAACTCCAAGTTCTTCTGCAAGTTTAAACATTTTAGGAGGCAACTCTTTCCAGCGCCAGAATCCGTGTATAATAAATTCTTCCGAAAGCCCTCTGGCTTTTGCCCACTCAAGCAGGAATGTATTCCATTTTTCATACATTTCAGGGTGAAGGTCTTTTACCCTCATGTATTCAGCAGTAAGGGCGGAGGGACAGAGCCAGCACCCTACTCTTTCAAAGCCGAGATCATAAAGAGGGTTGTATGGAAGATTTCTCCAGTAAATATAAAGCCAGACTTCAAGAGCTTTCCAGTCTCTTATGGGAAAGATGTTAAGCTGAGAAGGCACAAAAGGATTTGTCTCACTTGCCGCAATCTTTGCTCTTGAAAAAGATTCATGTCTTCTTTTCCCATCAATTGTAAGATAAGTGACATTGCTATTATTAATTTCTTTATTTAAGTGAATATGTTCCTTTTTTTCTATTTTCAGGCTTTTTGGATCCCTTTCTTCTACTTTTGAGTCTTTTCCCGGGGTTTCAAGCTCACCTGCAGAAGCAAGTTTACATACTTTGCAGCACCAGCGGAAATCTTTTGCAGGAGGCCCGAATTTTTCTACCTGTTCCCAGAATGCCGAGCCTGCATCGACTTCTTCAAGCGGGATATTATACTCATGACAGAAATCCCTTACAAATTCAACGGTTTCCGGGAATTCGATTCCTGTATTAAGGAAAAAAGCATTTAATTCTCTGTTTTTAAGCGACGCTCTGGCAAGCTCCAGGGCAACAAGGCTGTCTTTTCCTCCGCTGAATGAGACAAATACAGGCAAATTTTTGTATTCATTTCTGGAAACAATTCCACGAATAGTATTAATTGCATTTTTGCCCAGAACCTGAAGATGTTTTTTATTGGCTTCTATACAGGCTTTAAGGTCAGGAATTTCAGAATGAAGAGAAACATCATCGCTGTCGATTTTTCTTATCCTGAGAGCCTTCATATCAGGGCCCGCGCTTTCCAGACCCGGGCAAGTTTCCTCTTCTTTATGAACCTTACCTGCAGCTTGAGTTTTTGAGGCTTGAAGATCACAAAAGGTTGTACCCTCAATATACGATATCCCATATCCTGTAAGGCTGCCTGCAGTTACAAGTACGAAATCTCCGGGTTTTATACCGGAATCAAATCCTTCTACAAGCCCGGCCGGAATATTTTTTCCATTAAGGTGCCTGTTTGATTTTTTCAGCTCAACTTTTTTTCTCCTGCCGTATTTTAAAAGGATTTTCGCACCCAGAAGAGAAGGTTCAAATTTATAATCCATTCCAGAAAGTTCAAAACGGAGAATTCCGAATATAAAGCCATCCACAACAACTTCATCAGTTTTGTCCTCGCCTGGGATCTTATTAAGCAAGATCAACCTGTCTCCAAGCGGATTACAGCCAAATTCCAATTGTAATTGCCTGTCCAGGACTTCACGTTCATATGGGGAACAAAAGCGGATATCAGCAGGCTGGGAAAGGTGAATAAGTTCCCCTTTAGCCCCGCATCTGCCACATTCCTCCCCTATCAGAGGAAGATTACATTTTTTGCACCAGAAAATATAATCATCTTCGTATTCGAAACGCCTGGTATTTTTTTTAGCAAAAGAAGTTAATTTCCCATTTTTTTCAGGGTCTACACTATTATCGAAAGAAGCTTTCTTATTCCTGGAAATTTTCTTTCCTCTAAAACCTTGAGTTTTATTATCTGCCTTTCCTTGACTGCTTTTAGCCCTGTTTTCCTGGCTTATTTTTAAATTGGCTTTATGATTAGATTTATGATTAGATTTAAGATTGGTTTTAAAGCTGCTTTCTGAATTATCGGGACTAATTTTAGAGTTAATTTTATTCCCAGTTTTAGAACTGTTCCTGGAATTATCTCTAGAATTATTTTTGGATTTTATTTGATCAGGGTCATTAGGAACTAATTTATCTAACTTTTGAGAATCTTTTTTATCCTGAGAAAGAATCCTATCCTTATTATTTCCTTTTTCTTGCTGTTTTGATGTCTGAAATTTGTCTTTTTTCTGCTGCATGGAAACTCTGGCCTGACTTTTAAGCTAAATTGCGGCATGGCTTTATATTGCCTTTTTTGCCCTTTTTAACCTTTATCTTATTTTATATTTATTTCAATTTGTTTGAATCTCAGCTGGATATCTCTACAAGTATATCAGTTTATGAGCCTTAAATTAGTGAAAAAGTATGGAAATATGTAGCGAGAATTGAAAATATTCAAAAACTCAAACTTAAAATAACAACTTTATTAAGATTCTATTTTTGATGAATACGTCTACAATTTAATTACAAAATATTATATTATATTGTATTATAATGAAACGGATTTCTATAATAAGTTTGCATATAGAATTTCAGAGATATAGTTTTCCGATCAAAGAAATATAAATATAACTCCAAAGATATAATTATTTTGTTATTCTAATTACCTTAATAAACCATGAATATATTAAGCTTCCTGTTAAATCAAGTTTATTTTAAAGGTAATTCATAATGAAATATGATGTTGTAGTAGTTGGGGCAGGGCCTGTTGGTTCTACGGCTGCTCGTTATGCAGCCCTGAATGGGGCAAAGGTTCTATTAATCGAGGAACATGCGTCAATAGGCTCCCCTGTAGGCTGCACAGGGCTCTTAAGTACAAGGGCTGTTGCAGAGTGTGAACTTAAGCCAGCAGAAGATTTTGTATTCAATTCCGTACGCGGCGCTTTTGTCTATGCTCCGGACGGGCAGTGCCTGCCGATTGACGGAAAACAAACCAAGGCTTATGTGGTTTCAAGAAAAAATTTTGACCGCAAGCTTGCAGAAATGGCTGTGGATAAAGGGGTGGACCTTTCCTTAAAAACAAGAGCGATTGGACTTGAAAGAAAAGAAAATCCCAAATCCCAAATTCAGGGAAGCAGCAATTCTCAGGTAGAACTTAAAGTAATAAAAAATGGTAAAGAAGAAACGATAGAGACATCTGTTATTATAGGGGCAGATGGAGTAAAAAGCAGGATTTCAAGTTATGCAGGGCTTGGAAAACCTGCCAGGCTACTTCCAGGAATCCAGATTGAAGCTCCATATGCCTCCGAAGACAGCGATTTTGTGGAACTGTTTCCAGGCTCATGTGCTCCAGGTTTTTTTGCCTGGACTGTGCCAACAGGAGAAAAAATTTCCAGAATCGGACTTGCACTCGAGCCAGAAATTATATCAAAAAATTGTAAAAATCTGGGAACTTCAGGAACTATTAGTTCTCCTCTTTCATATCTTGAGAAATTTCTTCGTTCAAATTCGCATGTAAAGGCCAGATATTCAGGAGGAATGCTTGATTTTGTAGTAGGAGGTATTCCTATAGGGCCGGCTGAAAGAACGTTTTCTGACGGCGTTTTAATTGTGGGGGACGCTGCTGGGCAAGCAAAACCTACATCCGGGGGCGGGGTTTATACAGGAGCGTTTGCTGCAAAAATTGCAGGAAAAATTGCAGCTAATGCAGCCCTTGAAGGAGATACGTCTGCAAACAGGCTTTCTGAATATGATTTTCTCTGGAGCAAAGGGCTCGGAAAAGAACTTGATATAGGAATGAAGATCCACGATTATATGGGGAAGCTGGAAGACAAACAATTAAATGAGCTTATAGGCTCCTTTAATAACCCCTCAATCCTCAAGACCATTACAGAATACGGAGATATGGACCACCCTTCTGTACTTGTAAAGAAACTTATGTTTTCTGGAAATTCTTTGAGGCTTATGAAAGCTTTCGGAACCTTCTTAAAAACGCTTTTTTAAGTTAAAGTATTTTTAACTACAATTTATTATTCTTTATTTTAATTATTGTCCAAGGCTTTTTCAATTAATGCTTTATGTACTGACGGATTAATTCCTATTTTCCCAATACTTTTTAATCAATTATCTACTGAATATTTTTAAGTATTTCGGAAGTATAGTTGTGATGGGAAAAAAAGGTCAAAAGGGCCCAGATGTAAGAATAAAATCACAAAATTCTAATAGCGGAAAACTCATTAGGGGGATTATATGGACAGATCATCTTTTATCGGGTTATTAGTCTGTGTCTTTTTGCTTTTATTTGTTGTTAACTTCGAAACTTTTTATAGTACTCTGAGTCTTACTTATAATTCCATTATGCCTGAGCTTGGGACTTTTTATGCTATGATACCCTGAAAAAATTCTTAAAATCTCTCTAATGAACGTGTTAGCTTAACATTGTCTTGGTATTTCCCTATATTGTTTAAAATCTCTTAATTTAGCGGAGATTATTTAATAGCTGATTAATTCTTTTATTAATTAAAAATTTAGAAGGAAATACAGGCTTTTTAGGGCTATAATAGGCTAATAAAGGGAATTTAAAAGCAGTGAAAAAAGCAAGATAATTATTAACCCTTTATTAATCCCAAATTAATCCCAACTGTTATGTTTTTCCAAAGGATTTTTTAGCTATAACTTTCCAGCCATTAAGGTCACGCCCCTCAAATTTTTCTGTAACTGCTTTAAGAAGGGAAGGAATATCAAGATGCTGGGGACATTTTTCAACACATTCCCCGCATTGTGTACATTGCGAAGCATACCCGGGCACATCTCCTCTTATAATCCCGCCAGGCTTTGCGACATACATCAGTTTTGCCTCTTTCTCATTTCCTGAAAGATAGAAATTATCATAAATTTCAAAACAGCTTGAGATATCTACTCCTGAAGGACAGGGCTGGCAATACCTGCACCCTGTACACCCCGTTTTCATTAGCTGCCTGTACTTTTGTTCTACTTTTTTTACGAGATTTAGCTCGCCTTCGGTAAGGGAATTTGGATATGCTTCATTTGCTATTCTAAGGTTTTCTTCAATATGGGCTTCTTCATTCATACCCGAAAGCACTACAGTTACCTCAGGGTGGTTCCAGATCCAGCGAAAGGCCCATTCGGCAGGAGTACGTTTCATTGCTGCCTGGTTCCAGATTTTCTGAATCTGAGGAGGTACAGGATTTGTTAGTTTCCCTCCTCTTAAAGGTTCCATTACAATTACTCCAAGCTCTTTGGAAGCAGCATATTCCAGGCCCTCTGTACCTGCCTGGTTTTTTTCATCAAGGAAATTGTACTGGATCTGACAGAATACCCAGGGATATGCGTCCACAATCTGTTTAAAATCGTTTAATGCTCCATGAAAGGAAAAACCAGCATTGATTATGCGGCCGTCCTGTTTAGCGCGGTCAAGAAAATCCAGGACTTCAAGCTTTTCCATTTTATCCCAGAGAGCTCCAACAAGTCCATGCACAAGGTAATAATCTATGTGGTCTGTGTTGAGCCTTTCAAGCTGGGTGTTTAAGATTCTGTCCATATCATCGCGGCTCTTGATAGTCCAGGAAGGAAGCTTTGTTGCAAGTTTAATTTTTTCCCGATATCCCTCAGTAAGCGCCCGACCTAAGAAAGGCTCGCTTTCTCCCATATGATACGGCCATGCTGTATCTATGTAATTTACCCCGCAGTCAATTGCATAACGTACCTGGGACCTGGCTCTATCCTCATCAATTTTCCCGTCTTTAAGAGGAAGACGCATACATCCAAAGCTGAGTATTGAAAGCTTATCTCCATTTTTTGGGATTTTTCTGTAGAGCATTTGTTACGCCTTCTGTTAACTTATCTTCTTTTTCTTGTTTTTGACTTCTCTTGTTTAATTTACATTGTTTTTAAGAACTTCTTTTTAAGAGTTTTTACAGCTTAAATAGTGTTTAATTAATAATTTTTCTGAATGCTTGTATTTTATTATATCTCAAGACTCGGATCTCCAAACTTTTCTGCAATAATTTTTTAAGCAATCAAGGCGTATGCAATGCTGGAGCATCTTAGGACATTGCTGCATTGTGTACATTGTGTACATTGCGAAGCATGCCCTGGTACATCTCCTCTTATAATCCTGCTGGTTTTACCATACACAAGTTTGCTTCTTTTTAATTTTCTGAAAGGTAATAATTATTGAGCCCATCCCAAAACTCAAAATTATTGCTCTTAATCCTGTGTTCCAGATTATCAACTGTGCTCCTGATAACATAAGTAATTTTGAGAAATTAGAATTAATAGGTAAAAATGG
>JBNAKO010000081.1:0-11045 GCA_049706495.1 Methanosarcina sp.
GTTGTACAGACATATAAGGAAGGCAAAATAGGAGTAACAGTCGGATGCAGCGGGAGCCGAACATACACGAAAATCGAAGAACAGGAAATGATAATGGGCATACCCGTCGAACTCCTGCCCGATATAGCAGCCGGTCTTAAAGAAATCTGCCCCAAGTAAAAATCTGCATTTCTCTTAAAATAAATCCTTTAAAATAAATCCTTCATGTTTAGCCCTTTCACGAGTTTTCAAACAGGAAAACTCCCTGAAAGGGCACACAAACTCACACAAACTAATAAAATTCTTCCTAACACCTGCTCAATGGTCTCTTTTTAATCTGAGTTTGGGTTATAACAACTCTAATTAAACTTTAGCTTGATGTCAAAGCATATCTCAAAATTTATATTACATTTACCACTCTTTTAGAATAAAAAGAATATATTTATTTCACACTAGAAGAGGATAAAACCTTAAACTTACAAATCAATCGTCTCGTTATTAATAGAGACATACATTACTAAATTCGTTTCATTTGGTAAAGCCTGAAGGAAAACAAATAATTAGTCCTCTTGAGCGAGCGAAGCGAGCGAAAAGGACCTCGTGCTCCCGAAGCGAAATTCGGGGTGGAAGAAAAATGACTTGTTATATAGCAGATTCAGCAGTTTTTATAATGGGCAACTGCAATTTAGATACTTCTCTTATGATTACGGTGCCATCTGTGGCAGATGAGTTAAAGAGCACAGATGCTGTACTTAGGTTTGACCTTGCAAAGGAAGGGGGATTAAGAGTAGAATGGCCAGAGCCTGAAATGGTTAAAGTAGTCAGGGAAATGGCAGAGCGGACCAGGGATTTAGAAGAACTCTCAAAGACTGATCTTGAGGTTCTTGGAAAAGCCTTCGAGCATAAAGACAGATGTGTGCTGCTTACAGACGATTATGCGGTACAGAATGTTGCTGTACAGCTTGGCATTGAAGTTAAGCCTATTGCCCAGAAGAAAATTAAGGATATCCTGATCTGGCAAAAACAGTGCATAGGATGCAAAAAGAAGTTTGACAAAGGCGAGATTTGTCCTATCTGCGGCTCTCCTCTGAAAAAAAAGAGGAAAAAAAGTATAAAAGAAAAGAAGCAATCTTAAACTGAAGAAAAAGATATAACGCTTGATAATGTAATAATGTCTTTAATTGAGAGAATATTACTTGAATATAGTTTTCAGGCAGTACTCCGGCAAATAAAGGAATATAATACAAAATTATGCCAGGAGTAAGCCAGATAAATTTCAGGTGGGAATGGAGGCATGAAGAACATAGAAGATTTAATTCAGAAAGCTGTTGAATTGCAGAGCAATGGACTTGTTACCGGCCAGATCGCCGATGAACTTAATGTTTCAAGAGAAACAGTTACCTGGCTTTTAACCCGCTCAAAAAAAGATGTAACAGCCCCGGCTCCAAAAGATATTTCCGTAAACTGGAGCAATATAGGGAAAAGTGCCACACGTCTCCACTATATCTCGCTTGTGCTCTGCGACATGGTACTTGAGACTCTGGAAAAAACAAATACCGAAGTAGATGTAGTTGTCGGAGTTGCTGCCAGTGGTATTCCACTTGCAAGTATGATGGCACACGAGCTTGGAGCAGATTTTGCGCTCTATCATTCCCGTAAAGGACAGGACTTCGTTCAACCTGGACATAAAGGGACTATAAGCAGAAACTTTGGGTCTGTTTCAGGTAAAAACTGCATTATTGTAGACGATGTTATTACAACAGGGTCAACTACCATGGAGGTAATTGAACAGTTAAGGGAAATGGATGCAAAACCAAGAGCTGTAGCTGTCCTGGTAGATAAGAAAGGTGCAGATACAATTGCAAACGTACCTATTCTCTCCCTTGTTAGAATTGTGCGCCTGGACTGAAAGGACAGAGCAATATAATGATTCAAATAATTGTAACAGATAATTAAAAGTCCTGAATACAGGAAACAATAAAAAACACAAGAATAATAAATATAGAGAAAAATTAGAGGAAAATAGCTCTAGAATAAGGAAGCCTTTTCAGAAGAAGAGGGTTCCCCTTACATCTTTTTAAATTAAAAGAATACTTTAAAACCATATCATTTTGTCCTGTTTTGCCTTTTCCTGCTTTGTTTCGTCTTATTTTGCCTTATTTCGCTCTATTTTGTTTAATATACCTTTTACATTCTTTAATTCAGTTTTCCCGATATGGTATTATTCATTAATTTTATTATTTTAACTTCTTCTTTTTACTATTTAATTTTGAGATTTTACGTAAAGTCTTTTAATAACAGGAGCAATAACGAAAAAGATAACATAATAGTTTATAAAGAGGCTCCTCCTAACCTGGAAGAATACTATCAATTATTTTCAAGCACAGGTTGGGTGCAGGTTCTGGGAATTTCTGAAAATGACCTGGAAAAAGTTCTTGAAAACACATTTTACTGGGTAACAGCCTATGAGGATGAGAAAATCGCAGGCATCGGACGTTTGCTTTCAGATGGAACACTCTACGCCTTAACTTGTGATATTATTGTAAAGCCAGATAGCCAGAAAAGAGGGATCGGAAGTACAATCTTATCAAATTTGATTGCCAGATGCAAAGCTCTGAAGCTTAAAAGAGTCTGGTTGTTTGCAGCTCCTGACAAAGCCGGCTTCTATGAAAAACATGGCTTTTTTATCCGCCCGACCGAAGCTCCGGGAATGCAGCTGGGAAAATTTGAATATATAACGTGAGAAATTGAAATATATCTAAATATTGAAATATCCGAAATTAAAGTAGAAGGAAAGAGAAGTTGATTGCAGCTTTTTGATTATTATTTAATACTCAACTTCAGTGGATGCTATTTTTTCCGCAAGCTTTGACAGTACTTCCGTTCTCATACCTTCTACAAATTTAATGCTGCCAACAACAAGGTGGCCTCCACCATTCACGCCTGCACCTTTCATTTCCTCCCTGAGTTCCCTAACAATTTTTGGAATATTCATAAGAACTCCTTTAGAGCGGATAACAGCAAAATCAGGCCCATATCCAAGGGTAACCACGGGTTTATTCGGATTTCTTTTTACGAGCACATCATGAACCTCTCCAGAGGTCTTTCCTGGGGGTGGGAAGGTGAACTTCTGGGCATAGTTCTCAACGTCTATCACAAACATTAAAGCCCCATTTGCCAGTTTATGAGATTTGACATTATAAAGACAGGTTTCAAGCTGCTCTTTTATCATGGCGTTCGCCTGTTCACAGAGCAGGGAAACGAGGTTCTTATGGATAGTGTGATCTCCAAGGTCTAGAATATCATCGATAAGGCCTTTTCCACTGCTGAATTTTAACCAAAACTGCTCATAATCAAGAGCAAGAGCCATATCTTTGAGTTCTTGAAGAGTATAACGATCAGAAACCAGAGAAACATATCTTCCTGCTTCAGGGGCTTCAGAACGGTCTCCTACTGCCGAAACTGCAGGGAGATGTTTTATCGTATCCGTGATATCAGGGTTGATCATACGAGCGACTTCGGCACAGAGCATACCTGCAGTAACCCCGAAATCTCCTCCAACATGTGCAGGATTTACATGTCCTATCAGATACTGGTCAACGATTTCGTCAGGATGGTGATGGTCAATTACAAGGATATCTATCCCATAAACCCTGGCCTGCCGCATTGAAGGAACGTCTTCTTCGGTTGAACCGTTATCTACCATAATTACAATCGGCATTTTTTGCCCGTGCCTGGAAAGATCTTCAAGGGCAAAGGAAATATCTCTTGTGACGTCTGCAAGTTCGTAAAAAGGCGCTTTTGAAGGGGCACGCTTGTAGAAATGATACTCTGCTTCCGAGCCTCCTATATCCGTGATAAGTGGCAGGATCGCGCGCTCAATTGCAATTGCAGAGGTTATGCCATCGGCATCGGCGTGGTGCCTGAGAATTATCGGAACTGAATGAAGGATTGCTTTTTTAATTTCTTTAGCGACATGCAGCATCTGGGGTTTGAGTTTTTCCATAATCTCGCTTTCCACAAGGAAAGGAACATCAGCAGGGGCAGCTTTTTCGTCAATTACTTTTTCAACCCTTGCCCTGACAGTTGATTCCTTTTCTCCGGTAAGCTGCTTCATACTCATGACTTCAATCTGAATCTGTTCATCCCTTAGCGTGACCTCGCCTGTAATTGAAACTACCATTCCGGTATCGATATGCGGGTAAGAGCGTTTCCCTGCAGTTTCAAAGGCTGCACAGGGCACAAAGCCTCCTTCATCGCCAATTGTGAAAATGGTAGGCCCACTTGTCTGCTTTACCTGAATAACTTCTCCTTCGATCCTGACAAGCCTGCCTTTCATATTAGGGTCTATTTGAGCTGAATTTTTAAGAGGGAGTTCCTTCTCAAGTTCTATGGTTTCGTATTTGGTAAGTGTTTTTGGAATCAGGTCAAGCTTTCCTCCGGCTTTAAGGCTTTTTACAAGAACGATTATAGCATCTCCAACTTCTGGAGGAGTCCCCCCAACATTGCTTGAATGCATAAGCCCCCTTACATGGGGATTAAGATCGATAAAAATCCCAAAAGATGCTATGCTGCTTACGATTCCGTGATAAAGTTTTCCTGCTTCCACATCCTTGAGATCACAGGATTCATCCAGGGCATAAACATATTGGGCACGGGCACAGGAACTGCAAATCTCATCTTCCATCTCATTAAAATCTTTAATGCGCGCCCCACAGACTTTACATGTATAAAATTTCCCGAGCCCTTCACAGGCCTCACAGGGTTTTGTAATTTCGAACTTTCCAGTCCCTTTGCACTTTTCACATGCTGCACCGTTTTTTAAAAAACTATCTAGGTCTTTTTCTGAAATTTTCATAAAATCAACTGATTTTGATTTGCCTTTCCCCTTGCATAGGGGGCAGGTTTCAGTTGAAATAACTTCATAGCCACGGCCGTGGCATTCTGGACATTCTTTAGCCATTAATATCAACACCAATGGTTCTTTCGAACCTGCGTTTTCTTATCTACTTGTCGTCATAGAGAATAAATATGAACCGAATAGTATCATTTTCTACATTAACTTTAGCTACAGTTAACCAACCTGAGAGCAATACCAGTCCGGAGGTTGACTCACACAATTTCTTATCTATTGTCCACTTTTACCTGGTATTGTATTTCTGTATCCAGATATAAATATTTTCAAAGCGGGCTGATGAAAAGAAAAACTCAAATCTTAGACAGGATTCATAATTACAAAAGCATGTATTTTCTACTTCATTTCCGTTAAAACATATACATACAGGTATTGTATTTTAGGGTTACTTTCAAAAATGAAATTTTTTAAAAATAAAGTGGCCCTTCTATAAAAAAGTAGGACATGGAAGTAATTATATAGTTTTCCAGATATTTAGAGAGTATAAGAATAATTATAAAACTTAGTAAACTAAGAATACTCGCTTTATATAGATTTTAAAGATTATAAAGATTGGCAACTAGCTATTACTAAATCAGAATTATAAATTAATTGATAAATTGATTAATAAATTCTTGTATTCGGTTTACTATCTTATTGAGTTTAATATTAGATTACATTAGTTAAATATTATAAAATTAGCTAATATATTATTGAATTAACGTTTGCTGAATCATAATGAAAGATATTAAAACAAGAGGTCCATAAATTATGGTTAGTATTCAATTATTGCTACCTGTGGTAGTACTTATAATCTTAATTCTTTCACAGTCTATAAAAATGGTTAATGAATATGAGAGAGTAGTCATTTTCAGGCTGGGTCGTCTCAGTGGGGTAAAAGGACCAGGAATTTTCTTTATTATCCCTTTTATTGATAGGGCCATAAAAATTGATCTGAGAATTGTGGCAATCGATGTTCCTAAACAGGCAATTATAACCCGGGATAACGTTACAGTTGAAGTCGACGCGGTTGTTTATTATAAAGTAGTCGAACCTGGAGCTGCGATTACTCAGGTTGAAAATTATATGTTTGCAACATCCACCCTCTCGCAGACTACGCTCAGGGATGTCCTGGGTCAGATGGAACTTGACGAACTGCTCTCTGAGAGAGAGAATATCAACAAACAAATTCAGGGACTTCTGGATGCATATACCGATCCGTGGGGAATTAAGGTTACAGGAGTAACTATTAGAGACGTAGCCCTGCCTGAAACAATGAAAAGAGCAATTGCCAAACAAGCTGAAGCTGAAAGGGAAAAACGTGCAAGAATTATCCTTGCAGAAGGAGAATCTCAGGCTGCTCAGAAAATGCAGGACGCTGCCATTCTCTATCAACAAGTGCCAACAGGGATCAAATTGAGGGAATTGCAGACTCTTGCCGAAATTGCAAGAGAAAAGAACCTAATAGTGGTTACACAAACTCAGTCTATAGAGACCGGGAACATAGCTGCTTTATCACAGGCTATTTCCGCAAAGAAAACCTGATAAAAAAGAAAAATTAAAAATAAAATCCAAAAAATCCAAAAGATTCAGGAAAAACTCAAAGGAAAGTGAAAAGAAAGGAAACAGATATATATGTTTACAAAAAAAACCTCGTATTTCCTTTCTATATTTATATGCTTTGTCTTTGCCAGCCTTATCTTCATGTGTGTATTTGCACCTATTGCAAGTGCGGGTCCCGAGGATAAAGTGCTTGTGCTAGAAATTTCGGAGGCAATAACACCTGCTTCGGATGATCTCATAGCGGATGCGATACAAACGGCTGAAAGAGGAGATTATGAAGCCTTAGTAATCAGCCTTAGTACTCCTGGGGGCGGCCTTGAGGAAACTCAGAATATAATAAGGGAGATTGAAAATGCAAGTGTTCCTGTTATAGGATATGTGCCTCAAAGTGGAAAAGCCTGGTCAGCAGGAACTCTCATTTTAATGGGAACGGATATTGCCTCAATGGCCCCATTTACGGTTATAGGATCAGCCCAGCCTGTTCAGATGTCTGCTGAAGGTACAAAACCTATAGAAGACGAAAAAATAATAAATGCACTTGTCAGATTTTCAGTTGCAACCGCGGAAAAGCACGGAAGAAATACAACTTTTGCAGAAGAAGTTATTACGGAAAACAAAAACCTTGACGCCCAGGAAGCTCTTGATGCAAATGTAATCGAATATGTATCCTCCTCAATTCCGCATCTGCTGGGCCAGGTTGACGGACAAACGGTAAAAGAAAGAACTCTCCAGACAGAATACGCAAAAGTTGAAAATTATGAGCCGCCTCTTCCTCTTTCTTTCTTGAGGCTTATCTCAAACCCGATAATTTCTTCTCTTCTTCTAACACTGGGACTTTATGGAATTATTTTTGGAATTTCAAGCCCTGGAGTTGGAGCAGAAATCTTTGGAGTTCTTTCAATCGTATTAGGGCTTATAGGCACCGGATTCGACATTAATGTAGGAGCAATTTTCCTTATTCTTATAGGAGTGGGCCTTCTTATCCTTGAAATTAAGACCCCAGGGTTTGGGGTTTTTGGAATTGCAGGGCTTATTAGCCTCATAGTAGGAAGTTTGTTCCTTATACCTATGGGAAGCGAAAATATATACACTCCCGAGTTTCGAAGAACACTTATCCTGACGGTTGTTGCCCCCACAATTGTTTTTGGGTTATTCCTTGTCTTTGCAGTCTATAAAGTGACTGAGGTGAGAAAGAAGAAACCTGTGATTGGGGAATTTATAGGAGATATTGCTCAAACAATAGATCCTTTAGGGCCTGAAAAAGAAGGTTATGTCAGGTATAGAGGAGAGTACTGGAAAGCCAGATCAGAACAGGAAATAGGAAAAAAAGAAGAAGTTGAAATTACTGGTAAAGTAAGAGAAACATTGTTGGTAAAGAGAAAGAATTGAGCTTTCTTCTTTTAATTGATATCTAAATAATTCGAATTTTTTAATTTATTTATTTAATTATTTAATTATTTAAATATTTAATTGTTTATTTGAATTTCCCTTCTTCTTATTTCCCTAATTTCTACTTCAGTCATTATTTTTAATAGTTTTAATAGTTTAATAGTTTTAATAGTTTTATATTTAATAGGTTTATACCTAATATTATATTAATAGTCCTATATTTGCCACTTTTAGAATTTATTAATTTCAACATTTTTTCTTTATTCTTATTTTTTCAAGGACTTTTTGTTTTTTCTCAATAGCTTCTAGCGCTGCTTTGTCAATGGCTTCTCTCATTTCTTCAAAATTCCTAGGACTTTCTTCCCCATGAACTTTTTTCACTGGTGTGTAAGCTGATTCTCTGAATCTGGGAGCAAAATCTCTGCATTCTCCATTTACAAAAATTTCAGCTCCGCCTCCTTCCTCTACACGGCCTATTATCTCGATTTGAACGCCTGCAGCCCTGATTGCGTCAAGAATCTCATTGGCATGTTCAGGAGGAACGATCACAAGCAGGGCATCGAGAGAGACCCCAAGGTAATCGATTTTCAGGGATTCAAGCATTGAAAGAACCTTCGGGTTCACAAGGGATCTCATTTTTTCTTCTTCAAAGACAAGCTTTACCCCTGCAGTTTTCGAAATTTCTCTTGCGTCTCCTCGAATTCCACCATTGGTAACGTCAGTCATTGAATGTACCTTTTTATATAGACCTGTCTGCAAAAGAACTTCGCAGGCTTCTAAGAAACGGACATTAATTGTCTCTTCTATAACGTCGTGCATTTCATAGTAAAGTGCAGTAGTGGAAACCGTGCCTCCTCCTGCTCCTTCAGTCATAAGGATAAGGTCTCCTACCTGTGTTTTATTTCTTGAAGTAAGAGAAGAGGTTATACCTACAGCCCCAACACCACCTGTCATTCGGTCCCCTATAACCATATCGCCTCCGATCCGAAGTGTACTTCCTGTTATGAGAGGGATCCCTGTCAGTTCGGAGACTGTAGTAATACCGGCAATGTGGTCGAATATTTTTGCTACATCGCCATCATCTGCAATATGGATATCAGAAAGCATTGCAAGAGGGCGAGCTCCCATAGAATAAATATCACGCAAAGCTGCTCTGGCTACGTGAAACCCTGATAAGAAAGGAAAGTCGCTCAGTCGGGAGTGGATTCCATCAATTGTAACTACCAGATATTCGTCCCCTATTTTGACAACACCCGAGTCATCAAGCTGGGAACTGTCAACAACAGCTCCGGTCTGGCCAATAACTTCTCCAAGCTTAGCATGTACATAAAAATCGCCTGTACCCCTGGAACCGACTCCGAATTCTCCCATGGAAACCCCGGAGTAAGTGGGACTCAGTACATCGCCTTCCAGATTTAGAGTTGCCTTTGCCTCGCAAACGACTGCAGCCGCGATTTCCTGAGCTCGCCCGGGGCTTATGTTCTTGATTTCAAGAATTCGTGATGCCAGTTGGGCCTCAAGCCCGACTTCATCGGAAGGATTTTTTCTGAGAGCTCGTTTTGCATAGCCTTCTATATCCATAATAACCATCCTTTACAGCTATCTCTGCCCGCTGGTGGGACAAGGGCAGAAAGATTTTGTTCATATAAATGTTAGATTAATAGTAATCCAGTTAAAATTCAGCTAAAATTCATTTAATGATTTAATCCAGCTAATAAACTTGCTAATAATTCAGTTAATAATTTGCTGCCTACTCCACAATTTCAGCCAATAATGAACTTGCTTAAGTATAGGGCGCAGTACCTATTTTAAATCAAGAATTTATTGACAATTAACTCACTCATGCATTTTCCATGCACCTTATCTTACATAATTTCTATGGACTCTAAATAAAGACATTAAGATACTTAAAATCAGGTATAAAAATAAACGGAATGAAAAATAAACTGAAAATTGGTATGCTATAAGGTGCTGAAAATAGTTTTAAAAATACATTCAGCACATTTCTACGAAATTTTTCAGAATTTTTAGCCCGGTTGCTCCGCTTTTTTCAGGGTGGAACTGAGTACCCATTACATTCCCATTCGAATTAACTACGGAGGCCGAAAATTCGAGCCCGTAATTGCATGATGCGAGAGTATTTTGAGGGGATGTCTCAACATAATACGAGTGAACAAAATACACAAAAGAATCTTCAGGAATGCCTTCGAATAAAGGATGATCCTGTGCAATTTTTATATTGTTCCACCCCATGTGGGGGACTTTTAGTTCGGACTTTGGGAAACGCAAAACTTTTCCGGATATGAGGTCAAGCCCGTCTGTCAGCCTTCCTTCTTCGGAAGAACTCATAAGAACCTGCTGCCCAAGACAAATTCCAAGCATGGGTTTTCCTGATTTTGCATATTCTTTAATGGTTTCTTTAAGAGGGACAAGGCATTTCATAGCATCTCCGAAAGCCCCAACGCCCGGAAGGATTATTCCGTCTGCGGCAAGGATCTCTTCAGGATTTCCAGAGATTGCAGGACTGGCTCCAACGTGTTCAAGTCCCTTTTGAACACTCCTGAGGTTGCCAAGCCCATAATCCAGAATCACAATTCTTTTCATAGCTCTAACAAATAAAGTTCAAATAGATTAAGTTTACGAAGCACGGGAAAACAAAATTAATTGTAAGAGAGCAAATTACTTGTTAAAGAATAGATTGACAGTTTAAAAAATGATGAAAAAGAGATGAAAAGAAATAGAAAGAAAAATAAAAGATTTTTTCAGGTTCTGTACGAATCAATATCGTCCAGCAGAAAGCCCATATGAGCTATTCTCCTTTTCAAAAATCACCTTGTATTTTCCACAGCGTTTGCATTCATAACGTTTTTGGAGTACTTTGGGTAAAAAGAACAAAACTCCACTTTTTCGTTTCCAACTATGCAGTCCAAAAATACACAAAAAACTACGGTCACGATCCGATTCGCCTGAATCTTCAGAACATTCTTGGTTCAAAAAGCTTTTTCCCCTTCCTTTGATTGTTAAGGTTGCTTTATGATGGTAAGGAGAGTATGGTAAAAACAACTATATAAACACATACTTATTTTGCAGAGATATAAATAAATTATACGATAAAAAATCATCTCTGTCTAAAAATGGAGAAACTATAAATATGATATATTAGGACAACTCATTAGAAAGAAATTAATAATGTTTAGATAGGGGGAATTAACTTGAAAAT
>JBNAKO010000082.1:0-4491 GCA_049706495.1 Methanosarcina sp.
TGGCGGCCATCAGCTAAACCGTTCTTTTTATGATCTGGACTCTTACATCTAGGGCAGTTCATACACAAATATAGTTTCTAATACTATATATCTATATCTCCAATTAATTACCAATGCCAAAATTTATAGCTACATACGACCCCAGGCTTGAAGGAGCTGTTATTGTGGAAAATCACGCTTCTAATTATCGAATAGGATCGGTTTTCAAATGCTGAATTTGATAAGGTATTGGTATGAAAAGAATTAACAGTCGATATCAGAGGATATCAAAAATTTATCCAATTTATAATTCATTAACTGATTTTGTTGTAGGCAGTGTTTTTGGCGGCTTATTCTGTAGTTTTTTAGTTTCAGATATTGATTTCAATCTAATGTTAAAATTGGGGTTAGTTTTTATCTTAATTGTTATTGTAATACGGTTTATAGGTAGTTTTCACTTTTATATTTTGGAAAAAAACAAAATTGAAGTGCCTAACGCCCCAAACCCAAACAAAATTTATAAAGGTCTTGTAGTTTCCATTAGCAAAGCTCCAAATAAAGAAAATCTGATTCAACAAATTGATTCTTTGCCCAATAAAATAAAAATAGATAAAAATCCCGAAAAATTATTACATGAATTTTTCAAAAATGTATGGGGAATAGGTCAAACTTTTAGAGCTATATATTATCATCGTGGCCAACTAGAAGTATGTTGGTTGCTGTATACAAATCAGTCAAAAGATGAAATGGAAATCGTTAAGCATTTTATCAAAAAATTTGTTCCTATTGTTAATCCAATAGAAATTTTTATAGAAGACCCGACAGATTTTGTAAAAATGCGTGATGAAATTAGTAGAAGATATCCAACAGAATTTAAAGAGAATGGATTGGATAAAGAAGAAGTTATATGGGACGTGACGGGCGGAACAACTCCTATGAGTGGAGCAATAATAATTGAATGTAAGATGAATGATTATACTATGGAATATACTAAACAAGATGGAGAACCTGAATTGATCGAATTGAATAGCTCTAGAAAAAAATAAGTTCTCTTTTACCTCTAGTTCTTACTGAAAATCTTTCCAAGTTATATAAATTATTATGTACAAATTAAAAACAAAAATTAAGAAAAGACGTTATTTTAAGTACTTATGACTTTCAAAAATTATGAATTTTAATTGAAACGAAAATCTAAAATAACCCTCAAAGTTATTATTACATAGTGAAAAATTATGACCAGCGGAATTGAAAGTCAGAAATGCTGTCCCAGATTTAATCCTGAACCCTGGGATGGAAAGCTCTTTGAATGGAATAACAAGAAATTCATCAAAGATTCGGTTACTACACAATTTTATATGCCTCTGAATTTCGGAGAAGTAATTATGAGGATGAATGAAAAAGTTGCCAGGGCTGGAGCTGAAATGCCGGATTGGCTCTGTTTATCCGATCACACCTCAGAAAGCAACATGGACCTCTATCTGGCTGTCGATAAAGAGGTAGATGGGGCTGAAAATGTAACCCTGACCGGCAAATTTTTGAGCAAGGTTTATGAGGGAGATTTCGAAAATACAAGAGAATGGTGCAATGATTTTGAAGATTATGCAAAAAGTAAAGGTCTGGAAACTAAGAAATGGTACATGTGGTATACTACATGCCCTGCCTGTGCTGAAAAATACGGAAAAAATTATGTGGTAATTGTTGCTGAGGTTCAATAATTAAGCAATTAAAAATCAGTAAAATAGGTTAATAATTTGACATCCAACAGCATAATTTTAAGAATAATTATTTAGCTTAATCCTATTCATTTCCATAATTAAGAAAATTTAAGATAACCAAAATTTATTAAAATTTTATTTCTCTGAAAAACTAGAATTAATGAAAAATTTTATTTTTTTGTTTCTTTTAATTGCGATTTTAAGTATAAAAAGTATAACAGGCAGTAGTTAGGGCTAACCAGTCATTTATAAACGTATGGTTAAACCCCTAACCAGATTACATAAAATATGAAAATTATTCCTTTTTCTCTCTTTCTTTTTCTATATTTTTCCTAGCAAATCTTCTTTTTTGATCCGGATTCTGAATCCGATCTTTCTCAGTTCTCTTGCCTGGTTCTTTTTCAGAGTCTCTTCTTGTCCAGACATTTTTTCTGGTTCCTTCTTTCTTTAGTTCTTTTCTTTGTCCTTTATCATTTTCTATTACATTTTTTGTCTCTCCTCTAGTGTCTCTTTTATCAACTCTTTCTTTTATCTCTCTTTTTGAGCTTTTTTCCGCCTGTCTTTCTTCTTCTGGTTCATTCTTTGCCCGTTCGCTCTTCTTCTCTCTACTCCATTCTTTTTTCTGAGGAATTTCTCTTTGTTTCCTTTCCTCTCGTTCCTGGCTCCGATTTTTCTGTATTATCTCGCTGGTTGGTTTTTTCTTTTCCCAGACATTCATTCTTGTTGTTTTAGACTTTTCACTCTCTTCCTGAATCCTTTCCTCTTTTTTCCGCACTGGCCTATCTTCTTCGAAATCGAACCCAAGTTTGGAGCTTACTGCATTTCTGGCGTTTCTGGCTTCAGGATAATTAGGTTCAATCCTCAAAGACCTTTCCAGAGCCCACAGAGCTTCTTCATCTTTTCCGAGGCCGGAAAGGGCAAGGCCTTTACAGAACCAGGCCTCAGCAGAATCAGGCTTTATAGAAATTGCTTTGCTGCAGGTTTCGAGAGCTTTTTTGTATTTGCCGAGCTTAATATGCACAAGGCCCTTTCCTGTCCAGGTTTTTGCATTATCAGGATTTATTTTCAGAGCAGCGTCATAGGAGATTGCAGCTTCAACTGGCCTATCCAGGTTATAGAGGACAAAACCTTTTCCTTCCCAGGCCCGGGCAAGATTTTGATCGAGGTTCAGGGCCGAGTCATAGGCTTCTAAAGCTTCTTCATATTTGCCAAGGTCAGAAAGCACAAGTCCTTTTGCATGCCAGGCGCCTGAAAGTTTTGGGTTGGCAGCGAGAGCTTTTTCAGAAGCTTCCAGAGCTTTTTTTTGCTGGCCTAGCTTGCAAAGCACTGAAGTTTTAATGTTCCAGGCTTTATCGCTATCTGGCTTTATCTCGAGTAGTTTGTCAAAAGTCTGAAGAGCGGTTTCATCTCTGTCAAGCTGTAAAAGCACGAAACCCCTGTCATAGAGATAAGCAGGATTTTCAGGCTCGATTTCTAGCGCTTTTTCAATTGCTTTTAATGAATCCGCATACATTTTGTGCCTTAGATAAACTTCAGCTTTCCCTGCCCATGCCCCTGCATCATCCGGATTTTCCTTTAAATTTTTCTCATGAATTGCGAGAGCTCTTTTCAGGCGGCCGTATACAGTGTCGCCTTTTTTGCCAGTATTTTCCCCACCTGCTGGCCTGGCCTTTTTGTTTATTTTCCCTTTTTTTGCTGCCTTTCTTTCAGGATTATTTTCCATAATATCGGTCCAGTATTATTTTCTGAAGGTGATTAAAATTTACCTGTTAAATTTATCCGTTGCAAGAATATTCTTGAAAGCTATTAAATGAGAAATAGTATTTGGTAAATTTAAAATGTTCTCAAAGCTATACGCTTTATATTTGTTAACTCTCAATTCAGTCTTCCTTAATTCAATCATTGTCAATTCACACTTTTCAACAGAACCAGGAGAATAAACAGACTAAATTAAAATTAACAAGCTGCTTTACACAATAACCTAAGCTTAACATTTATATGTAGTATGCAGTTAACAAATAACATTTAGCAACATTTAGCAAAAATTAAAAATTTGTGTCTATTACAAATATATCATTCTTAAATATCTCGCTCCTGAATATACCGCTAACAGATAATCCAGTATTAAATGCTAATTGGATAAAAACAATCTCAGAAACGAAATTTGAGTAAAAGGAATTATAATTGAAATTGGGATAAAATTAGAATTAAATTTAGAATTATAATTCTAATTGAGACTAAATTGGGTGTTTATATTACCGGATGGGGTATCTTATTTGGTTTTGATTTGTAAGTTATTTTAAAAATTTAAAAACTCCCGGCCTGTTAATCTTGTTAGTGAATTTTTTTAGAATTAGTTAACTTTGTTATGGTTAGGCAATATAAAATGTATTTAATGTTGTAAGACGATCTTCATTTAATGTAATATCAAGTAGCAAGAAATTAAACAAAAGTATTAAATACCATTTCGTAGTATAGGTAAGTGTCTCTTCCGAACAGACACGACAATTAGATCGCCTCCTAAATCGTAAAAGCGCCCGAAAAGCACCGGAACTTCTTATACCCCTGCCTGTCTCTAAAAAGCAGACAGGGGTAATGGTGCGAAAAATCCAAAATTAAAGCATGTCTAAAAATAATTTCAATATCCTTTAGCTTTATTGTTCTGTGGATTTAGATTATAGTATCGGCCGCAAATCTTTACACTTATTTTCTGAAAGGAATCCTAAATATGATGATGTAGACTATGTTGAATAAACTCCTTCAGTTTCAAGTGTAATTCTTTGCGAGAATAACTATA
>JBNAKO010000083.1:0-22835 GCA_049706495.1 Methanosarcina sp.
CTATTTAATCTCGAATTTGAAATGATTAATCGATTTTCTGATAAGGAAAATAATTCTGAAATTCTTAACTTATTTGCAGAAAACTGGGTTTTGGGATGAGCTCATTATCAATTTATGGAATTAAAGTAAATTAAAGAATAACAATTAAAGAATCTCAGATAGCTATACTATAGTATTGGCTATAATATTGGCCGCAAATATTTACACTTATTTTCTGAAAGGAATTCAGAACATAATGATTCAGACCATGTTTAATTGGCTCTCTCAATTTTAAGTGTAATTCTTTGCGAGAATAACTAGAATTAAACCTGTATCATATTTCAAGCAGAAAGCTTGATACTATAAAAGAAACTTTTTCAATTAAGGAGTGGTTATGTTATCCGATTTGTCGATGATAATGCAAATTATTTCTTTTTTAGTCCTTATCTATGCAATTTATACAAAACAAGTAGATGTATTAAGGCATGGAAAGTTGGCAAGTATTGCCTTTTACTTTGCCTTACCTTCGATAATTTATATGTTGTACAGCAGATCAAGAGGATTTGAGTTGCCAGATTACAATTCAATTCTGGGATTACATATAATTCTAGGGGTATTTACTATATTTTTTAGTATTATTTTTATCACTAACCAATGGAAATGGAAAGGCAAAAAATACATGGACCTTGGAATTATTCTTTGGTCAGGAACTTTTCTCCTTGGCATTATTATCTATATGTTAATTTCTGGATTCTTAGCTTTTTGAATTAAAGGCAATTAACTGGCTTTATTGGAATAGATTAGAAATAATATTTAAATTCAACTTTTAACTTCTGGCTTGGAATTAACAAAAATTGGTTTCCAGCCTAGATTATATCGAATTTAATATAATTTACGTTAGGTAGAAATAAGATATAGCAGCCTAATCATAAATTTATATCATATTTATTCACTTAACCTCTGAATTTATACAGTCTATCTTTTTATAATTAATATTTTATACTTTGTTTTTGATTCTCAATTTGTTATACAATGGACGGATTATCAGAGTAAAATGGATTAATTAATCTATACTAAGCTCTTTTTGTAATTAGTTCAAAATTACAAGAGAAAAGAGAAACTTTCTGGTTAATGGTTTGAAGAAAAAAATGTGAAAATAAAGTAGGTAATAAAAATAAATAACGGAGCAAAAAATGTATTTTGAGCTTGCTATGTTTGGTTATTTTGTAGTCCTTTTTTTGACTCTCAGGGATATTCGAATATTTAAACGAACAGGCTATCGGTCTTACAGGAAGGGAGCACTTAAAGGACTTGCGGCCTCTTCTCTTATCCTTATAGGAGCAGCAATTATAGATGCAAAGCCTGAAACAGGTCTTTTCATTGTCTTAATAGGACTTTTAATTAACCGCAAAGGGGTAAGGGAACGCGTTTTTACTAATGCAGGAACTCTTGACCGCTTCCTTGGGAAAACAGATTATGTAAAGAGAAGAAAATAATGAATTAAAATAAAAAGGGCGTAAAAGTAGAAAGCCCAATAATCGATTCCATTACTTTTGATTTAACTCCTTAGAAAAATAGATTTTTAATTCTTTGGAATAATGATTTTTGATGCTTTCCTAATTAATCTCTTTGAAGTTTCAATGATATAAGTTAGATAACTTAGGAAAAAGTTATAAATTTTTATTTAAAAGGCTTGCTTTCGCATATTATACTTAAGTACCACATTGTCTTTTATTAGTAAAAAACAATGGGCTTCTAATAATTCTCGAGTTCAACCTCAAAAATGACCCCAAAACTTATAAATCCTAAGTAACCTATTAGTCGACAAAATCCATATCAATCAAATTTTTGCATCCAGTTTTCACGTGATTATCAATCAAAAAGGAGGCAAAACTGCCTTTTCTAACTGCTTCACGTTAACAAGAATTCGAAAATGAAGGATCAAATCGGAAGTAAATTGAATAACTGGAATAAAAAACAGCAAAAAAACACAGAGGAGATACGATGGGAAATATAAGACAGACAAATATAAAAAGAACTGCATTCAGACTACTTGAAGAATACGGAAATGTCTTTACAAAAGACTTTGAAACCAATAAGACTCTTGTGACAAAGTATACAACCATTGAAAGCAAAGTAATAAGAAACAGAGTTGCAGGCTACGTCACAAGAAAAGTTGCCCGCATGAAAGTATATTAAACAAAAAAATTAATTGAAGGTAAAGGCAGGGATATCTGATATGTTTGAAGGAGCAATGCCTGCTCTGATCACTCCTTTTACGAAGGACGATAGAATTGACAGGGAAGGCCTACAAAGAAATATTGCATTTGTTGAAGAAGGTGGAGTTGCAGGCATTGTACCCTGCGGTACAACTGGCGAATCAGCGACCCTTTCTGCACTCGAGCACGAAGAAGTAATCGATATTGCAGTAGAATGTTCAAACGTTCCTGTAATTGCAGGAACAGGTTCAAACAATACAGGGGAAGCCCTTCAGTTTACAAAACACGCTGCAGATGCAGGAGTAGATGGCGTACTTCTGATTTCTCCCTATTATAACAAACCAAATCCTGCAGGCCTGCTCGCGCACTTTAAGAAAATTGCTGAAGCAGTAGATATCCCTATGATTCTCTATAATATTCCTTCCAGGACAGGACAGGATATGCCGGTAGAGGTCATTGCCGAACTTGCAAAAGTAGAAAACATTGTAGGAATTAAAGAAGCCAGTGGAAATCTTGCCAAGGTTTCCCAGATTCTTGAAACTACTTTAGATGAAGATTTTATAATTCTTTCAGGCGAAGACGGCCTAACCCTTCCAATTCTTTCAGTTGGAGGCAGCGGCGTTATTTCTGTTGCTGCAAATATAGTGCCTGACAGAATGGTCAAAATGGTTAATGCAGCCCTTGCCGGAGACTATGAAACTGCAAGAAAAGTTCATTATGAAATTGCTCCGCTTATTCGGGCCCTTTTCCTTGAAACTAATCCTATTCCTGTTAAAAAAGCTGCAGAACTTATAGGGCTTGCAAGCGGGTCAGTCCGGCTTCCCCTTGCCCCACTTAGCGAAACAAACGCCACAAAAATTGCAGATGAACTCAGAAAGCTGGGGGTAATGGAATGATTAATGCAGCAGTTTTAGGGGCCTGTGGCAGAATGGGCTCTCTAATTGTGGAAAATATTACTTCCTCTCCGAATATGCAGCTTGTTGCAGCCTTTGATATCAATAATTTTGGAAAGGACGCAGGGGAATTTGCACACGTTGGCAACCTCGGGATTCAGATTTCTGATGTAAAAGATCTCGAATCAGTCCTGAAGAAAACTCAGGCCGACGTCCTTATTGACTTTACAGCTCCAGGTGCAACTATCATAAATGCCCCGGCAGCAGCCAGATCCGGAGTGAACCTCATAATAGGGACTACAGGCCTGACCCCGGAGCAAAGAAAAGTAATTGATGACGCTATTAAAGAAAACCAGGTAAGTGCGGTTATCTCTCCTAACTATTCCGTGGGTGTCAATGTTTTTTTCAAAATACTCAGAGAAGCTGCAAAATACCTTCCGGATTATGACATCGAAATTATAGAAGCTCATCATAACCAGAAAAAGGATGCTCCGAGTGGAACTGCCCTTAAGGCAGCCGATGTTATCAGTGATGCTCTTTCCGGAAAAGAATATGTTTACGGAAGAGAAGGGATCGCCCCGCGCGGAAAAGAGATCGGAATTCACGCAGTCCGGGCAGGAGACATCACAGGAGACCACACAGTGCTTTTTGCAGGCAACTCCGAAAGAATAGAAATCCGGCACATGGCTCATTCCCGCCAGATCTTTGCCAAAGGTGCAGTCCGGGCAGCCGAATGGCTTTGCGAACAAAAACCAGGAATTTATTCCATGGATGATGTTCTGGGACTGTAAAATGTGTTTTGATTGTAAAATTAGTTATGGATTACAGTTAAACCCATAATTACTAAAATCAATTAAAACTAACTAAATTTAGCTAAATTAATCAAATTAGCTTAAAATAATTGTTAAAGAAACCTGGACTTTTCTTCAGGCTTCTATACAATTTAAAAACCTTTAATATGACTTTTTTACCTGATTTTAGTTTATAATCAGTTGCTATCAGCCAGAGTATTATTTTAGTCAATCGCGATTTCAACTGATAAAGGAAACACAAGATAATTAGATTTAAATTAAGTATTTTGATTTTAAGTTACTAAATCCTTATTGGAAAATCTAAAAAGGAAAATTTCACTTTAAAAATTAATAAAAAGAAATTTCAAACGGTAATCTCTTCTATAGAAAGAAGCTGCCCGTTCGAAGATATATCTATTTCAACAGTATTCCAGGGTTGCATATTTGTACAGTAAGTTCTCTCAAATCTCCTATCAAGCGTAAATTTAAAGGTGTAATCTACAATCTCAAATCCAGGGACAAAAAACCTAAAAGGTTTATTTTCGGAAATATGCTGTCCTTCCGAAAGTTCATATGTTCTTTCAATTACCAAATTCTCTTTAGAATCAAAAATCTCAACTCTAAGCTCATGATTTCCAATGTCTTTATTCTGAACAGTAAAAAGAGGAGTGGGAGGTCCAGCTATAATATATGGAAGAGACACAAATAGGAATAATAATCCTGCTATAAAAAAGGTAATAGTAACCAGATTTTTTCGGAAACTTTTCATAACCTTCACCTGGGGGACTTACAAACATTATTAAATACATTAAGAGAGTAAATTTTAAATTTAATTATTTAGTAAGAAGATATTTCTGGTTTGTAATCTTTACTCGCAGATCATCAGATTAGAAAATTTAAATAAAAAATTTTCAAACTTAATCAAAACCTTAAGAAATAATTTTACCTAAAAATTTTATTTTTTTGCGTAGATCATTCCCGAATTAAGATTTTCAACTCTATCGGCAACAACTACATTACCCTGTATCCCAAGCTTCTTTCCTTTGTACCACTTCCCACTAACAACAAGATGGTCTCCTACTGAAACAAGGCAGAGACCGTGATAAAGCACAGGTACCGCTTTTCCTTCATACTCGACAGAGAATATACTTTCATATTTGCTTGCAATCCCGCCAAAAACAATGAGAATAATAGGTATACCAAGAAAAAAAGAGGGCCGTTCATAGATTCTAGAATCAATGGTAGCTTTAGTTTCAACTCCAAAATCTTCATTTTCTTCTGGTTTCTTTACTTCTTCATTTTTAGTATTTAAATCATCAGAAAGAAAAAGAGTTTCCGAATTTATTTCAGAATTATTTTCCTTTTGCATAAAAAAACTCCATTTTATCCGCATTTTTATACTACATTATCATAAAGTTAAATTTATATTTCTTGGGTTCAAGAACTCTTGAAAAGAAATTTTAATCTTGTATTATATACCCTTTATGATCATGCTCTTAAATTATTTTAAAAAATTCAGGATTGTTTTTTGAAAAGAGAATTTTTCCAAAAAAATATTTAAAAAAAATTGAAGAGTAGAAAGGCATAAATAGTCAACTTTTAGATGTTTACGTATGTTCCTGCCGGCAGATGAAAAACAGTTTGAATTCTGGATCTTACGCCGAAATGGGCTTCCCAATATCAATATTTCAAAAAGTTTCGGGATCTCCAGACAAGTCGTTTCACGCGCGCTCCTTGGTATGGATAAGCGTATTGAAAAAATTCTGCTTGAGATGGCAAAAGCAAACAGGATTGAAGTGGAAAAACTTGACCCGAAAAGAGGAATACTGTTCGGCAGGTCGATTCCTTTTAAGGCAAATACAATAATTTTTGTCTCGGCGAAATATGGAATGCAGGTCTGGTATGAGCACGAAGGAGAGTGTGTGTCTTGCGAGAGATATACAGAATGTATCGAACTGCTCTGGGGCTTTGCGGAAGAAATGCAGCTTAAACTCCAGAGTGCTGCAGATCCCACAAAAATAGCTGATGAACTATTTAGGAAATTAAAAGATTTGGTAGAAAAAGCTTGAGTTTAGACAGGAAAAAAGGTAAATAAGAATGAACTTGTTCATGAAAAGTATAAAGAAATTGATAAGATGGTGCCCGAATGCAAAAGTTACTGAAACTGGACCTTGGATTTACTCTACGAGTTTTGAATCTTATAATCAGCCTGGAGGGGAAAAATCCAGAAATCCGAAGATTTTGAGCCAGTTTTCCAAACTTTACTCAAGGCTTGATGTTCGAATTCTCCTACCTGCAATATTCCTTAGCCCTTTTTATATAAATATACTCATTCAAAGGGGAGTAAATACTAAGGCTTTCTTTTTAGGGCTTTCTCTTTCACTAATAATTTATTGTTTATACTCGAATAAGCAGATGCAAAGGTACAATGCTGTTGCGAAAAAACCTGTTATTCACTTTTTCTCTAAAAAGAAAGCTTTTGAAATCTTTTTAGCCATAATTTTGTTTGGAATTCTGTTTATATTACTCTTACCTTATACGCTCAAACTTCTTGACTCTCGGTCGATATTTTCTTTTCTTGCATCTGTCTGGCTCTTTTTATGGGGCAACTATTTTCAGCTAATTTATTGGGAAAAGAAAAATCATATGCGAATTTATATAAAAAATGAAAATGGATTCCAGAAAATTTATGCTGTTAGTATAGAAGGAAAGAACTATGGGTCCTGAAAATAAAAATATCAAGAAACTTATGACTTTAGATCCTAGTCTGAAAACGCAAGAAGCTAGACAGAATTTTAATCCTGAGAATTTCGAGTCTAATATTCTTGGAAGCCCAGGGGAAGAAAAGGAGAACACTAAAAATCCTGGAATGTTCCGAAAAGCAAGTATTCGAATTCTCCTTCTTGATATTCTCTTTACATTTGGATACATTTTAATAATAAATATTCTGGGCATAAATTTAATTTTTTTATTTGCTGGACTTTTAATTGCGGTTCTCCCCTTGATATTTTCCTGGGAAAGTCAAATGAAAAGATACGATGATTTGGCAAAACAGCCATTTTTTGAGTACTCAAAAAAGATGAAAATTATTATAATAGCAATTCCATTTATATTCAATTTTATGATATTGTTCCTCAGTAATATTATTGAGCAGAAACTAGTCGAACAAGCAATATTTTCATTTGCTATAGGCTTCCTTGTGAGTTTATGGCTTGTCTATTTCCAAATGAGATATTGGGAAAAGACGAATCATAAAGTAATTTATATCGATAAAAGCTACGGGATATGGAAAAAGTCATATATTATTCTAGAAAGAAAATAAATAATAGAAATAGTTGAAAGAATACAGAACTCTTATCCAACTCCCAAAATAACGTTGAAAAAAACAACTAAACATAAATTTATTTTGATATTATAGTTCCCTTAGTTGAAAATGATAAAAATAAATAGATTCTTCACTTCAAATCTTTTAAAAGTTTTTGGAAACCTTTTTCATCCATTAATTTTTGGGCATTAAGCATCTTTTTAAACTCATCAGCACTTTTTTGATCATTCTTTCCTTGAAGCCTATCTTCCAATTCCATTGCAGCCCTTAAAAGTCCAGTCGCTTCTTCATAGAGAGCTTCAGCTTCTACTCTTGTAAGTTCCTCAGTCTCCAGGAATTCTTCGTTTAATTTAGCTGTTTCCCTTAGTTTTGGGATAAGGAGTCTAATTTCTTGAACCTTGTCAGGGGCTAGAGATTTTTTCTCCTGTAATTCCTGGATTAGAGCTTTGAGATTATACTCGTTGCCTTCAATCTCAACACTGTCAGGGATTTTCTTTCCAGCCCAGGCAAAGTCGCTTCTCAGCCTCCAGAGGAGCTTATTGCGCTCTTCATAACCAATATATTGGTTATCTGATCTCCCGGGCTTCTGATCGTCTTGTAGCATAAATTTTTCCTCTGAAACTCTTTTATTATATTTTCTCTTTTAACATGTAAACTAAAAATAAAAAATCAATATTGGAAAAGTTAAGTTTTAAAAATAAAAATTTAAAAATTTTAATTAACTTAGTTTAAATTAAATTGTTAAACTTGGATAATAGAGATAATAAGTTAGAGAGTTAGATGAATAAGATAAGTTAGATAAATTAAATAAGTTATAGAATTGGAGGAGTTATAAAAGGTTTTCAGCTATATCTTCCGAAATTACATGTTCACAATATAAACAGTGAAGGCTGACTCCCTGTTCAGACTGGATTACAGAAAATTTGGATTTTATAGGCTCGCTGCTGTTAGAAATACAGTTTGCGTTCGTACAGCGAACAACGCCTTCAACATACGAAGGCAGTACGACCTCATTTTTTTGCACAACTTCAAAGTCCCTTATAATATTGATAGTGGCTGTAGGCGAGATCAGGGTAATCCTGTTAAGTTCTTCGACACTGAGTTCTTTACCCTCGATCTTTACAACATCTTTTTTGCCTCTGGCCCCTGGAGCGTTCATAACAAAACTAATTGTAGTTCGAAAAGTATTGGAAATCCCAAGTATCCGCAAAACGTTCAAAGCCTGGCCTGCTGTTATGTGGTCAATAACAGTCCCGTTTTCTATTGCCTGAACCTTTAGATCTCTTTTTTCCTTCATTCAATCACCCCTAACGCAAGGGCAAGGAGGGCCATCCGAGTAGGAACTCCATAGAAAGCCTGCTGGAAATAACGAGCATGTGGCGTTGCATCTACTTCAGGAGAAATTTCGTTAACACGCGGCAGCGGATGTAGAATCTTAAGGTTAGGGTCTACATTCTTCAGCAGGTCTCCTGTAACTTTAAGCTTATTTTTGACTTTTTCATACTCGTCAGGATCAGGAAAACGTTCCCTCTGAACTCTTGTCATATAGAGAACCTCGACATCGTCAATAATCTCATCAAGGGAATCGGTCTCTCTCACACTTATTTTATTTTTCTGAAGGTCTCTAACAATTTCCGAAGGCATTTTAAGTTCCGGAGGAGAAACAAAAGTCATTTCAGCTCCATAAAGCGAAAGAGCATGGCAAAGGGAATGGACGGTTCTCCCGTATTTAAGGTCTCCCGCCATTGCAATTTTAAGGCCTTCAAGGTGACTTTCCCTGCGTATTGTGTAAAGGTCAAGGAATGTCTGCGTGGGGTGATGAACAGACCCATCTCCCCCATTAATAATAGGTACACTCGCAAACTCCGTAGCCATATGGGCAGCTCCATCCAGGGGGTGACGCAACACTATAAGGTCAGCATATTTCCCGATCACCTGAATAGTGTCAGCAAGATTCTCTCCTTTCATTACAGAACTTGCCTCTACAGATCCCAGATTTAAAACCTGGCCTCCAAGCCTGTGAGCAGCAACTTCAAAAGAAAGCCTGGTTCTTGTACTTGGTTCAAAAAAAAGAAGAGCAATAATTTTCCCGTCCAGCAGCCTGGATTTACTTTCGCCTTTAGCTATCGGCTCAAGCTTTTCCGCAGTATCCAGAACGTAGTCTATTTCGTCCCGTGAGAAATCCTTCATTGAAATGACGTGTCTATCCTTAAATGACATCCTGCTTTCATAAATGGTTCCTAAAGATATAACCTTTGCTCAGGCAATTTTCTGAAGCAGTGAGAAAGTAATTCCCCTGTTTTATTTGCAGATTTTATGCTCCTTTTAGACACTTTTAACCTTTTACTTATATGCTTTTTTGAGAAATTCGAGCCAGAGTTTTGCGTCCTTGACTCTCCGGTTGGTGAATTGCTCTTGAAAGCGCTTTGTATTTTCTTTAAGGGTCCCGTCTTCAATTTCCTGCAAATCCATTATTGCCCGCAATAAGCCTGCAGTTTCATGATAAAGGGTGTCTGCGTCCTCTGGAGTAAGGCGTTTTTCTTCCAGATCTTTTTCATCTTTTCTTTCTTTTGCCGAAATTATTTGAATACATTTATCAATTTTAGATTTTTCTTCTTCTGTAAGTTTATCTTTCTGAATGAGCTCCCAAACATAATTATGTAAAGGATAGGTTTTTCCTTCAAATTCCACGTAATCCGGAATATGCTGGCCTACCCAGAATAATCTGCAATGCAGAGCCGAAAGAAGTTGTTTTCTTTCATCATCGGTAATATACTCAGAGCCCCTTTCAGAGTTGTCTTTCTCTTTACTAAGGCCATTATCCATACTATACCCCAAACATCTTATCTGAGTGATTTATTGAATATGTGTACTTTATTAATTATATGTAGTTAATCATTTGTCTCATTCAATTTATTTGTTTCATTAACTTATTCTGATTCTTTAATTCTTTTTATTTTGATTTACATTCTTGGACAAAAGAAAAAGGAATGTTAAAAAGAAAAATACGGAAAATACAGAAAAATATGGTATCTTGAAGAGGAAATAAACGCAAAACAAAAGGGTTTAAAATACAAGCTTCCTGGATAGTTCAAAAGAATTAAAAACCTGAAAAATTCTAAATGTATAAATGTATAACAATACAAGAAAAATAAAAAATCGAACAAAATAAAAATTAACATGCAAAAAAGGCATAAAAATGATATAAATAGTATAGGGAAATTGATTTAGAAATTACTGGATATATTTCTTCTAAATTCTTTTAAATTTTGAAGTATTTTAATTGTCTAGGTATTTTTGCAGGTTTCCCGCCTGAGGTGATATTATCGTTCCCATAATTCAAGTTGCACTTGATCTTCTGGAGTTAGACCGTTCGTTAGAGATTGCAAAAGAAGCAATAGCAGGAGGTGCGGATTGGATAGAAATCGGTACCCCCCTGGTCAAGAGTGAAGGAATGGATTCAATTCGCACTATGAGAAAAGCCTTTCCTGACAGGACAATCCTGGCAGACATGAAAACTGTCGATACAGGAGCTATGGAAGTTGAAATGGCAGCAAAAGCAGGGGCAGATGTTGTCATTATTTTAGGAAGTGCAGATGACTCCACTATTCTTGATGCTCTTCGTTCCGCCCATAAATACGGGGTCAGATTAATGGCTGACCTGATTTCTGCTCCTGATCCTATAAAAAGAGCAGTAGAACTTGAAGCCCTGGGTGTGGACTATGTGAATGTACACATAGGGATAGACCAGCAGATGATAGGGAGGAACCCTATATCTTTGCTTCGGGAAATCTCGGAAAAGGTTACTGTACAGCTTGCGGTAGCTGGGGGCCTTGATGCTGAGAACGCTGCCCAGGCAGTTAAAGCAGGTGCTAAAATCGTAATTGTCGGAGGAAATATTACCCGTTCGGATAACGTCACAGAAGCCGCAAAAAAAATCCGGCAGAGCGTGGATTCTCCTGATACTGTGGAAATAAGAGATACAACAACTATAGATCAGGAGATCAGAGAAATTCTTAAAGATGTATCCACCTCAAATATTTCCGATGCCATGCACAGGAAAGGGGCAATGAAAGGGATTCATCCCGTAATCAGAGGAAAAATAGTCGGAACTGCAATTACAGTACAGGCTTTTGCAGGGGATTGGGCAAAGACCGTTGAGGCTATAGATATGGCAAAAAAAGGCGACGTAATTGTAATTTATAACGAGAGCAAGGACATTGCCTGCTGGGGAGGGCTTGCAACTCTGAGCTCCCTGAATAAAGGGGTTGCAGGTGTAGTAATAGAAGGAGCTATAAGAGACCTTGATGAAATTGAAACTCTTGGACTCCCGATTTACACAAGTAATACAGTGCCCAATGCTGGAGACCCTAAAGGCTTTGGAGAAATTAACGCTGAAATTACATGTGGAGGCCAGACTGTTAAGCCAGGCGACTATATCGTGGGAGATGAAAGTGGAGTTGTAGTAATTCCAAAGGAAAGAGCTTATGAATTAGCAAGAAGGGCAAAAGAGGTAAACAAAACCGAAAAAAGGCTTTTTGACGAAATTCGAAGAGGTAGAACCCTTTCTGAAATCATGGAACTTAAAAAATGGGAAAAACATTAAAATATTCCCTAAAGATCTCTTAAAATATTAAAGGGCCAAGTAAGAAGGATTAAGAAAGATCAAGCAGGAACTGGCTTTATTAAACAAAAATGAAATTAAATGTAAAGTAAAAGAAAAAAGGATCATAAAAACTAAAAAAAGAGATTAAAATAATATTAAAATAATGAAAATTAAGTTGCAATTAAACAGAAATTAATAGAAGATATTGGATTTCTATTAATTTCTATTATTTTTCAATTTACATTTATAAATAAATTCAGATAACAATACTTTTACGTGAACGAGTCCTCATCAGGATCTTCAGCAGGTTTAGAATAACAAATTCTGGACAGAAGAAGGGCTCTGATAAATCTAAGTTCTCCTTCCTGGCAGTTTTTACCTATTCTGGCTTGAATAAGCGAATTAATTTCAGACTCTAAATCATTCAGTGCAGTTTTTATCTCCTTTTGCCTTTTCCCGGGTAGAAGGCTTTTAAGATCCTGAGCCTGAACCTTTCCTTTAAGGACAAGCTGTTCAAATTGCCTGAAAGCAGTCTCTATATTTATCCCCTGGATTTCAGCAATTTCATTGATGTCCAGCCCCTGAATAAAGAGAGAATGGGTTTTTTGAAGGGAATGGGCTCCAAGAATGCTTAATTCCTCAGGCTCATTTTTAGAAGCTTCTGTTTTAAATAATTCTGCTTTTTCAAAGCTGCTTTCAGAATGAAAATCCCTGTTTATAGGTTTATTTTGAATCAAATTTGTAACATCTGGAATATTTGGAGCGTCCAGGGTTTCTGATTCAAGTGAGCCCTCTATTGAGCTCATTTCAACGGAGTCATCTCCCTCAGAAGGGCTTTCTCCTTTGGATGTGTTTATAATAGAATCTATTGTTGACCAGTCCTGAATACTCATATCCAGATATCTGGTTCTTTTCTTTGGCAGAGGCGCTTGAGAATTATTTGTTTGTGGATTATCTATTTCAGTTATCTCCAAGCTGCCTGTTCCATCTGATTCTAAACTGGTTATTTCGTCAGGCTCCTTCTCAGATTCTAAAGCTTCTAGTCTACTTCCTTTGTTAGATTTTGAGGGGTCTAATTTATCAGAAGTAGTCTCTGGTATTTTTATTTCCGGAATTTTAGCTTCATTCTCAGGAGTTATTTCAGTTTTTATTTTAATCTTAGAATTTTCTGCTTTCGTTGTATTCTCAGATTTATTGGGAGGTGCCAGATCATAATCCCGGCAATAATTTTCAATCTCACTAAGGAAAACCTCCCCATATTTCCGCAATTTATGGTCCCCAACTCCAGTAATTGAGTGGAATTCTTCAGAACTTCGTGGGAATTTTGTTGCCATTTCCTTAAGCGTGGTATCTGAGAAAATAATGTAAGGAGGAAGATTTTTGCTTAGAGCAAGCTCTTTTCTTAGAGCTTTTAACCTCTCAAAGAGAATAGGATCAGGTTCTTTCCTCGATTTTACAATCTTTTTGGCTGCCGGTACCTTCAAGATGTCAGTGGTATCCGGTCCTTTCTCTACTGAAAAGGCTTCTGGCAGGAATTCTTCTGATGGCAGAGCTTCCAGGGTATTTGCTGTGGAAAAAGCTCCTTTTGAAACCTCCAGCTTTTTCCCTTTTCCACCATTTTCAATAATATTTGAAGGTGCAAGATATTCCTCAGTTTCCGGCACACCTTCTGGTACAAATCCCTCAGGACAGACAAGTTCCAGCCTTTCAGTTCCGTTTAAGATCCTTCTACTCATGGAATTTAGTTTTAAAACCGGATACTGGCCTCCGCTAACTTCCAGAAATCCGGTATTTGTCATTTCGGAAGCTAAAGACCTCCACTGTTCTTTGGTGAATTCCTTTCCACTACCGTGAATTTTCAGCCTTTCATGGCGATTTTGCTTAATCTTTTTATTTTTAGAGCCTGTAAGGACATCAATAACATAATTGGTCCCAAAGCGCTGGTTTAATTCCTGAACGCAGGCTATCAGCTTTTTCGCAGCGTCAGTTCCATCAAAAGTGCCTTTTGGTCTGAGACAGGAATCACAATTTCCACAGGAACCTGAAAGGGTTTCTCCAAAATATTCCATTAGCGTCTGGCGCCTGCATTTATTTCCTTCACAATAAGCTACCATCTGCCTTAACTGCGTTAGGGAAATGTCCTTTTCTTTCTCATTGGTTTTCTGAGAAATGAAGTAATCAATTTTAAAGCGGTCCCCTCTGCTGAAAAAAAGAATACATTCACAGGGACTTCCGTCTCTTCCTCCTCTTCCTGTTTCCTGATAATAACTTTCAAGGTTCTTGGGCAGGTCGTAATGTATTACAAAACGGACATTGGATTTGTCAATCCCCATTCCAAAAGCAATAGTAGCAACTATAATTTCAACGTCGTCTTTTATGAACGCTTCTTGATTTCGAGTTCGTTCACGATCAGAAAGCCCTGCATGATAAGGAAGGGCTCTGAAACCTGCAACAGTTAATTTTTTTGCAAGATTTTCAACACTATTCCTGCTCTGGCAATAGATTATTCCGGATTCTCCCCTATGTTTGCGCAGGTAATCAGCAATCTCGGAGAAAGTTTCTTTCTTTGGCCTGACTTCATAGTAAAGATTGGCCCGGTTAAAACTTGCTATATATGGCCCTTTCTCAGGAGAAATTCCAAGATTTAATTGCGAAATAATATCCTGTCGAACCCTTTCTGTAGCTGTAGCCGTAAGTGCAATAATAGGGACATCAGGAAAACCGTTTTTTGAATCCCTTAAAAGTTTCAATTTTCGATATTCGGGCCGGAAATCATGCCCCCATTCGGAAATGCAGTGGGCTTCATCAATTGCAAAAAGGCTTACTTTTCCCTTCTTTAAAAACGCAAAAGTTCCAGGCATCATGAGTCTTTCCGGGGCAATATAGAGGATTTTAAGCCTGTTTGCAAGGAAGGCTGCTTTTATATCCCTTATTTCCCTTGCATTCTGTGTGCTGTTCAGGCAGGCTGCAGCAATGCCGTTTGCTTCAAGCGCATCTACCTGGTCTTTCATAAGGGAGATTAAAGGGGAAACTACAACTGTAACTCCCTGCATTAGAAGGGCAGGCAACTGATAACAGATAGATTTTCCTCCTCCGGTAGGCATTAGCACAAAGACATCTTTTCTTTCAAGGACATCTCTAATAATTTCTTCCTGCAGAGGGCGAAAAGAAGTGTATCCAAAGTACTGATGCAGAGCAGAATGCATTCTGGCAGATAGGGAAACTCCAGACTCAAAATTAAAATTATCTTCCTTTAAAAAACCATAATCAATTCCCATTTTTAAATCCCTCTGGCCTGCAAAATTCATATAATATTCCGTATGTCCGATACAAGAACGAAAATTCAAAAATTGTATAAAACTTGCCTTCACTCATATATTCAAGGCTCTCATATATATTCGAGATTCTCTATCATATTTTCTGTGTATTTTACGCGAAATTACTACATACAATACTTATTTAATTCGTTTTTTCTTGTCAAAGCTAGAACGCTGTAATTTTTCAAACTAATAATATTTAAGTCAAAGGTATGCAGGGTGAAAGTATTCTAGATTATATTAAGCAAGTTCAACTGATGATTGTATTCCTGAGAATTATATAATTCAAGGAATAACCCTGTTTTTGATACAATAGTAAAAATATAAATTAGGTTATATAAATAATTAAGTTAAATAAATGTAGAATAAAATCAGAAAAGAAAAAAGTGAAATAGAATTAGAAAGCAGGACAATTATAAAATCCCTGGCGTCAACGTTATTAATGTTTGGTTATGAGGTAAGATAGGAAAATAAAAAGTGCGGACACCCAGGCACTTCTTATTTTCCAATATAAAAGTCACTTTATTACCTAACCTTTTTTATGTAATATTTTCTTTACTCATTTTCTCATTTTATTATCTACTATTTTTAATTTATATTGACTTATTATGCTAAGTTATAATACTCGATAATAAATTCCCAAATATTATATCGAATATGCTCTATAAACTTAAACCAGCTTTAATAAAGTTAAGCTAGCTTTAATATAGTTAAATCAACTTTAATATATTAAAGCTAGCTTAACTTTATTAAAGCTGGTTTAAGATAGTTAAATTAAAGATCTCACCAGCTAGCAATATTTTTTACAAGATTCTGTTGAAATCCAGGCTAGTCTAAACTTAAATTTTTAATTTAAAATCAGGTTTAGAAAATAAAAAAGTTTACAGCAATCTACTAAAATTAGTAAGATTTTAATAAATTTCTATCGGATCACACAGCAGATTAATATAATTAAAATATAGCGTTTCAAATAGTGTTTCAACTGCCTGAGGAGTTTTGCCTTAATATTATTCGAATAAGCAAGGGTTAAAATCTTTGTAGAATTTAAGTTTTTCCTATGATACCTTTAAATATCAAAACTCCCATGCACGACTCTATATTACACGAAAATAATTATCAAATTATAATATAATCAAACTCGAATAATTTTCATACTTTTATTAATCCTTATCATTTTTTCTATGGAATTCCGTTCAGTATTTAAGGAGCATTTAAATGGTAAAACCCGAAAAATTCGTTCCAAAGGCAATCGAGAAAATAAGTAAAGAAATAAAAGATGGAAAGGCAATTATTGCCCTTTCTGGTGGTGTGGACAGTTCTGTTTGCGCAGAACTGGCTTACAGGGCAATTGGGGATAAGTTACAGCCAATTTACATTGATACAGGGCTCATGAGAAAAGGAGAAACAGAGAGAATAAAACACATTTTCTCACACATGAATCTTGATGTTGTTTATGCAAAAGACAAGTTTCTTGCAGCCTTAAAAGGTATTACAGACCCCGAGGAAAAAAGGAAAGCTATAGGAGAGACTTTTATCAGGGTTTTTGAAGCCGAAGCCAGGAAACTTGCAGCAGATTACCTTATCCAGGGCACAATTTATCCTGACAGAATTGAGTCCGAAGGCGGAATTAAATCCCACCACAATGTTGGAGGCCTGCCCAGTGTAATGGACTTTAAGAAAATAGTTGAGCCTATTGAAGACCTTTACAAAGATGAAGTCAGGGAAATTGCCTGGTCCCTCCAGTTGCCTGACGAAATCTGTGAGAGAATGCCTTTTCCCGGGCCGGGTCTTGCTGTGCGCATTCTTGGAGAGGTTACGGAAGAAAAGCTTGATGTTGTGAGAGAAGCTAATTTCATAGTTGAAGAAGAACTTCTGGAAAGATTCTGTCCCTGGCAGACTTTTGCTGCCGTGCTTGGAAAAGGAACAGGAGTAAAAGGAGACATTCGGGCTTACGGCTGGATTGTAGCTATAAGGGCAGTGGGATCAAGAGACGGGATGACTGCAGAAGCTCTTGAACTTCCCTGGGATGTACTTAAACAGCTTGAAGCAAGAATTACTTCCGAAATTCCAAGTGTGGCCAGAGTGGTGTACGATATTACTCCCAAGCCGCCTGCAACTATTGAATTTGAATAAAATAATGGGTATTGATTTCCTGATAGATTACAAAGAATCTGTTAAAAAATAGAATAAGAAAATAGAATAAATAGATAAATAAAAAACCAGTAAAATAAAATTGCAATAATTTATAGGAAGATTTAAAAAAGCCTGAATAGGGCTTTAAATTTTTCCAGTTTAAAAATTTAAAGCAATTTTAAAATAAATTTTAAAGAGAAATTTAAACGAGATCTTCTCCCATGAGCCTGAATAAAGCAGTAATGGAAATCCGGCAGCGGATTAAAGTAAAGCCCTCTCCTGTAGATGAGCCTGCGGCAAGCTGGACAGGAGTTGACCTGATAGATGGAACTCAAGTAAAGACTCTTACTATAATCTTTAAAAGCGCAGGCTGCCGCTGGGGAAAAGCCGGAGGGTGTACAATGTGCGGCTATGTTTACGATTGCGCAAGTCAGCCTCCGAACCTGGAAGATTACAAAGCCCAGCTTGCAAAAGCCCTGAAAAAAGCTGAAAATTTCTCGGAGTTTATGGTAAAAATTTTTACCTCAGGCAGTTTCCTTGATGAACAGGAAGTTCCTCATGAAGCTAGAAATCATATTCTTGAAACTCTGGCAAGTGACCCAAGGATAATTAAGGTACTTGTGGAAACCAGGCCTAACTTTGTAACTGAAGAAAATATACAGGAATGCGTCGAAGTCTTAAAACAAAAGCCTTTTGAACTGGCTTTTGGCTTGGAAACCAGTTCAGATAAGATTCGTAAAGACTCAATTAATAAAGGTTTCACTTTTAAAGACTTTGTTCGGGCCGTAGAAATTGCAAAAAAGCATGGGGTAACTGTAAAGGCCTATTTAATGCTAAAACCTCTCTTCCTTTCCGAACGTCAGGCTTTAGACGATATCCTTCACTCTATAGATGATGCAGCTCCTTACGCAGATACCATATCTATTAATCTGTGTAATGTCCAGAAAGGCACCTTGGTTGAGACCCTCTGGGAAAAGGGGCAGTATCGCCCACCCTGGCTCTGGAGCATCGTAGAGATTTTGCAAAAAGCAAAAACAACCTATCCTGAACTTCCTCTAATGTCCGATCCTGTAGGCGGGGGTTCAAAACGAGGACCTCATAACTGTAAAATTTGCAGTTCTGATGTTGCACAGGCACTTAGGGATTTTTCACTGAGCCAGGATATTCGCGACCTTAATAAAGTAGACTGCGAATGTAAAGCTCTCTGGAAAAAAGTACTGGAACTTGAGGATTTTACTTACGGAACCCCTATTTTAGATTAAATAAATAAACAAAAATAGCCTTCAAGTAAATAAATCCCGTTAAATAAATCCCGTTTTTATTAACACTGAGGCTACCGAAAGCTAATTGATGCTAGAAATTGAAAACATAAATTGAAAGCAGGAATTGAAAAATAAAAATTGGATAATAATCCACTTATGTTTATGAACTTAAAATTAAATGAAAGAATAAATCTATTAAAAATTATATAATTTGAACTTTCCTTAAAGCCAGAAACTTAAAACCTGAAATTACCTGTCTATAATTTCAGGCTTGCAGACCATGGTTCCTACTCCGCAGTCAGTAAAGAGTTCAAGCAGCATAGAATGAGGCACGCTTCCATTTATTATATGGGCTTTTTCGACCCCGCTTTTTACTGCTACTGCCGCCCCTTTCATTTTCGGAATCATCCCTCCTCTTATAACACCTTCTGCAATAAGAGGCTCAATTTCATCAAGAGTTACGCGCGAGATTCGGCTGTTAGGATCTTTCATATCTCGAAGCAAACCTGAAACATCAGTCATGAGAATCAATTTTTTAGCATAAAGGGCTGCAGCAATGTCTCCTGCGACTATATCAGCATTAATGTTCAGGGCGTTTCCTTTTGAATCAACAGCAATCGGAGAAATAACCGGAATGTACCCATTTTCAAGCATTATATGGAGGATATGCGGGTTAATTACTTCACTTTCCCCAACCCATCCAATATCTACTTCAGTTTCAACTCCGTCAATAACAACTTTTTTAGCAGCCTGCTTATGCCCGAGAATCATTCTTCCATCATAGCCTGTAAGCCCTATTCCTTTGCCCCCAGCAACCCCTATGAGAGAGACGATTTTAGTATTGATATTCCCTACAAGAACCATTCTGGCTATTTCCATGGTTTCATCATCTGTAATGCGCAGGCCCTGGAAAAATTCAGCTTTTTTTCCCAGACGCTCCATTTTTTCTGTAATCTCAGGCCCGCCTCCGTGTACAACTACAGGCTTGATCCCCACATATCGCAGAAGCACAACATCTCTTATTATATCTTCCATAATCTGGGAACTGACCATCGCGTTCCCGCCCACTTTAATAACCATAATTGAATCATTAAATTCCTGCATGTAAGGCAGGGCCTCAATAAGGATATTCTCTCGCTTCAATTCCATGATGTAGGAATCAGAAAATCTGCTTTTAAACTTATCGTTAAACATTCAGGATAAAAATCCGGATAGACTATATAAAACCATAGAGCAGCATAAGCAAAAATTTAGAAAGTGTTAAAATAAGTCAGCCCGGATAGTGTCAAAAACTAAAAACCCGTCCAGGCTAATTCCTTTTAGGATATTGAAAAGAAAAAGAAAGAACCCTACTTTCAGGGCATGTAAAGGAAATTTGGTTTACCCGATATGGATTATTCAATTTTTTCAATCTTCTCTTTTTTAACGAAGGGCTTGCTGATTTTCTCAGGCATCCAGTCAGGCCTGTTTTTAGGGGCTTCGACGAGTTCCTTCCATGCCTTGAAAACGTGCACCTTCTTTGTCCCGCGTTCCCTGAGACGGATTATATCCGGTTTGGATTTAGTCCCGGCTCCCCGGTTTGCAGCTTTCAGAGCAGCCTGCCGAGGCTGTTTTCCTGTGAAAACTCCGTGCTCATTTTCTTCTTCATCTCGTAAAACAAAATTTCTTGTGTTGGACATAAAGGTCACCTCGCAATTGTATTGCTAGACACTGATTAATTTTTAAAGTATATAAAATCTTTCTTCAGGATGTTGGCTATAGTTATTGTTTTATCGAAAATTGCCCTGAATTTACCCCGGGTATATAAACTAAATTTTTAGATATTGTTAGGAAAATAGGAAAGTATTTAAATATTTATACTTTATTAAAAATGTAGTCCAAATCAAGGTTCTTAAACCGGATTTTTATGTAATCTTAAAATTTAAACAGTATTGTACTTTTGGAAAAAGAATCTGGAAAGCACAAAGTTTACATGCTATAACTTCTTATGGTCATTATATTTTTCCAAATGCATAATTAAATTCGTGCTTTGCTAAAGGTTTATTCTACAATTTAAATGCTTGTCTTTTTATGGATCTGGTTATTATGAAACAGTGTACTTTCAACCTCCCGGATGTACAGGCTAGCAGACCAAGCGTAGCTATCAACCTTACCCGGGTTGGGGTAACAAATGTAAAAAAGCTTGTTGAAATCAAGCGTAAAGATAAAAGACCTATTGTCCTGATTTCAACTTTTGACGTTTTTGTAGACTTGCCCTCAGATCGAAAGGGAGCTAATCTCTCTAGAAACTTCGAAGCTGTAGATGAGGTTCTGGAAAAAGTCCTCAGTATGCCGATATATGAAATTGAACAATTATGTAGCGACATTGCACACAACCTGCTTGGCAGACACGAGTATGCCAATCAAGCTGAAGTCCGTATGAAAAGTGAATACATGATCAGACGTGCCTCCCCTTCAACAGGGATAAAATGTCAGGAAGTTGTCAATATTTTTGCCGAGGCCTCTGCAGTTAGAGGAGATGGGGATAGAGACTATTTTGATGTAAAGAAGCTTATAGGTGCAGAAGTTGTAGGAATGACTGCCTGCCCCTGTGCACAGGAAATTATGAGAGATAAGGCCGCAACTGAATTATCGAACCTAGGGGTCGATAACAAAACAATAATAAAATTCCTTGAAAAGGTACCCATGGCTACTCATAATCAGAGAGGAAGAGGAATAATTTCAATAAAAGTAGCCCACGACTTTGATGTTTCCCTTGAAAGCATTATAAATATCATTGAACGTTCAATGAGTTCCAGTGTTTACGAAGTCTTAAAACGTTCCGATGAAAAAGTTGTTGTGGAAACTGCACATGCAAACCCGAAATTTGTGGAAGATTGTGTAAGAGCTATGGCAGATAATATAGTAAAGGAATTTCCGAACCTGCCTGATAACGCCGTAATTACTATAAAACAAACCAATGAAGAAAGCATTCACAGACATAACGCTTATGCTGAAAGGGTTGCTCTGATGGGAGACCTTAGGATGGAAATAAGCCAGAGCTGAACTTCAAATAAAGTCCTTTAATCGAATAAAAAAAGGGAAGGCACTATAAGTCAATATAAAACTAGGATAAGGCTTTAATTGAGATAAGGAAGATAAACCGTATTCGAAACCTGAATAAAGCTTTTTCAGGGTTTTCCTTGATCGGATTTTATTTCCTTTATTTCTATTTATATTCATTTACTTATATTCAGTTGTATCCATCTAGACTCATTTATATTCATCCGAATACATCAGTTTTTGTTAGAATTAGTTTAATTTAACTAAATCTAATTAGTTTTGATTAAAATAGCTATATTCTTCTTTATTTAGTTTTATTTATTTTTATTTTAATTATTTTTTAATTTTTTGAATTTTAGAGATTTTAATTAAAAAATTTTTTATTTAAGATTCTTATATGTTAAATCTTTTATAATATACTTGAATTTTAAAACCACATAAGCTTTATTAAAGAGCCTTGCCAACCTATAAGCAGCGAAAATAACATTATCTTATTAATATACGTGACTTGAAGGACTTCAATTTAAATGTCCTGAAAGCCCTCGAGGTAAGAGTATGGCTGATAATGAAGAAATTATAGCAGTTGGGTGGAACAAAAAGAATATTAAAGTGGGAGATACCGTCAAGTACGTAAATGGGGATACTGTAAGTCGGGTGGGCGAAATTAAAAAAGATGAGAAAGGGAAAGTGTGGGTTCTTCTTGAAGACAAAAATCTCTGGTACAGGGATGAAATTCTGGAGCTAACCGATATTAAAGTTAAAGCAAAGAGGGAAGAAAAGCAATTTACTGCAGAAGATCTCGAAGAAAGGTTGAAAAAGCAAAAAGAAGCAATACAGAGCTTCGACCTCGGAAAAGCCGGAGGTGGAGGAGCAGGAGGTTAATTATCTCTATCTCCTTTGATTGTTTTTAATTTTTAGCTGTTCTTAATTCTATCTTTTTCATATAGTTGAGATTTTAGATACCACGAATTTTCATAAATTTGTAGTATCAGCTATTTTCTAAATCATTTTTGTTGCAATTTTATTCTCTGTGCAAGGATACATTTTCCCCCGCGCCTGCCTCCGAGCGGATTTTGTGGAGAACCAAGAGAATTCATGCAGCGGGCCATGACAGCAGCCCCTCTTGCAAGCCCGTCGTCCACAAAAACTACTCTTTCATCTATTTTTGGGAATATATTCATCTCATCAAGGCACTTTAAAATCAGCTTAGGTTTATTTCCGGTAATGCCGGCTCTGCCTGTGATGCCTATAGTTGTATTTTCAAAAAC
>JBNAKO010000084.1:0-2205 GCA_049706495.1 Methanosarcina sp.
CATAAAAGTTAGAGATTTTCTGGGCGTTGCACCTGCAGGTGCAGCATTCGGGGAAAATAGAGGTAATAATGGTGGGCACAAGAAAAAGAAAGGATTTCTTTGAAGATTTTGGATCTGAACTTTTTGACAACCTGGAAGAAATAATCGAAGCCCTCCTGGAAGAAATGGGAGATTCCGTTCCCTTTGTTTACGGGTTCTCTATCATTCATCGCCCGGGGGAAGATCCAGAACTCCGAGAGTATGGAAACATTTCTGAGTACTCTCAAAGTGAAGAGAATCTCTTTCCCTCCGAAATAAAAGATCCTTTAATTGACATCTTTGAAAACGGGGAATTGATACATGTGCTTGCAGAATTTCCGGAGATTGAAAAAGAAGATCTTCTACTGCACGCGACCGCCCAGAACCTTGAGATTACAGTTCTTGGGCTTTCCGATTACTCGGAAAATGTCGAATTCCCTGTCCGTGTAGATCCGAAAAGTGCACGGGCCAGTTTTAAAAACGGAGTGCTTGAGGTTACCTTCCGGCGTTCTGCTGAAGAAAAACCCGTTGAAATAGAAATCAAATAATGTAAATATTTTTGTTGGATAGCTGTAAGCAATTCTTAGGCCAAATAAAAGTTCCTTGGCTCTTTTTTGCTTTTATTTCGACTGGGCTAAGTTTTTTTAATAGCCTGCATCTTAAAATTTTTAGATAAAATATTTTGAACTTGTGTTTATTTTTAATATCTATTTTTAGACTGTATTTTTAGAATTATCTTCTAATTTAGTTGTTTTAATTTATTCTACTCTTTTCTAATTTTATCTAATTTTGTTTTAAAATCGGATATATTTAGCAATTTAAAATTCTGTCCCTGGATTAATTAAGTTGTTATTGAGTTTTCTTTAATTTTTGCCTTAACTTTATTCACAGAACTATATTTTTGATTTATATTTTATTATTTTTATTTTAAAAATCCCTTTTAATATTCTTTCATAATCTTTTTTATTATTCCTTTTAAAATATTTATTTTTAGATACGGCGTTAATTAATTAAATGATATAAAAACGATTTGATTCAATCTGAAAAAAAATAAGAGGATAAACTACTTTTTATTATAAATTCTAAAGTGTAGAAATCTTATTCTCCGCTTTGTACTTTTGATATGAACAAAAACACAAAATATATACGTATGGTAGTTTAACAGGGAATCGTAGTCCCGAAATAAAAAGAATATGTGTCATCACGAGCTATAGTCAGGTATATTGTGGTATGAAGGAAACCTTATTCCTCATTTACTGGCTAACCCTTAAACTAAAGCTTTAGATAACCGTGCATAGATTCCGAATAGGGCAGACTTTACAAGATCAAAACTCGGGACTTTATGTTAATTAAAGGAAAATAAGTTCCTTAAACATTTCGTAATCTACAGTGCTCACATTTATAATTATACTTTGTTACTAAATGATATACTTATTAAAAATCTTAATGTAAATTACCTACTTTACCCCCATTATAGACATAATTGCTAGAGGGTTTGGCATACATAAAAAATTTATTAAAGTTACTTTACTGTGAACACTATAGACTACTATAGAATGATAGTAAAGGAGGAAAAATAATGGCTCTTGAACCAGGAATTTTAATTGGATTCCTTGTAATATTTTTAGCCGTACTGCTCGGCCCTTTCAAGATACATGTAATTGAGGAGAATCTGGAGATTTTTCTTTTCTTATGCGGAGTAGCGGCAATGACTATATCAGGCTTTGTTGAACTCCCAGGTACAGAGACAGGTTGGAGAATGGAAATAATTGAAGAAGCATTGATTGCACCGTTGCATGTCGGAGACATAGCCGGTATTCCAATAGGCATATTCCAAATAGTGTTAGTCGTAGGGCTAATCATCTATAAATGGCATGAACCTATTCACAAAGCTATTAGAAAACTAACTAATATGCTATCTCTTAAGGTCATGGCTTTTATTCTAATTGCAGTGCTTGGCTTGTTTTCCAGTGTAATGTCAGCTATTCTTGCAGCAATAATTCTTGTCGAGATGGTTAATGCAATGCCTCTTTCAAGAAAATCTAAAATTGATCTCACAATCATTGCCTGTTTTTCGATTGGACTTGGCGCTGCTCTTACTCCCCTTGGAGAACCTCTCTCAACAATTGCAATTTCAAAGTTAGCTGGCGAACCTTATAATGCTGATTTCATGTTCTTATTCAATAT
>JBNAKO010000085.1:0-2863 GCA_049706495.1 Methanosarcina sp.
ATATTGGATGAATTTACTCATCTGGTTACTATAAAAGTGACCGGTAGAGACAATGTTATAATATTATATATGTTTTACGTACTTAGTAAAAAAGAGTAAAATGAGTATCTAATTGAAGTAGCCTTTAAAAATATAATAGCACCTAATAAGTTGCCTAATAGAATGCATCTAATAATATTATTTTATACAGGCAGCTCTAGAATAAGATTTTTCCTAACTCTTAACCTGATTAAAATAATATAGATAGATTTTTTTAAAACAAAAATATCGCTAATTAATAAATTAAACTGGCAAATAAAAGAATGCCAGAAAAAAATCAATTAGAGGGCTTTTTAAACATTTATTAACTTCATTTTTTTTATTATAGTTTTTTGATTTAAATTTCCCTGAGTAATTGTAATTCAATTTCAGTATAGGTACTAATAGTATTTTTTACATACAGAAACAAGCCCTTTTATTAGTTTAACTGCAAAGGGATATTATTTAAGTTCAAAACACAACTTTCATTGTGTATACATAAAGGTGATGAACACCTATAGCAAACATCATCACTCTTATTACAAGAAACTCCAGATTATGAATCCAGTCAGCAACCTTCATAACTGAATGTGGCTGCAAACTCTTATCCGCTTTTACAGTTTTTATTATCTTTTTTATATTTTCCAATATCATTCTTATAAACCCCACTTATAATGTGTTCTATGCAACATAGTTTGAGCATTTTCTCTTAGAAAATACCCTAATTTGTTTTTGTCCGACAAATCTCAAACACACGTCTTACCTGGAAGACTTTGTGCATAGTATACACTACCCAACATAATCTCAAGGAGGCATCTTCATATCGAAAATGTTATACTTACCCCACCGACTTTAGCTTTAGAAACTTGTTGTATTAAAGCTTGTTGGGCTTGTATAAGAGAATTTTATATGAACATCTGAATAATAATCAGAGCTTCACATTAAGTTTTCAGTTGTAGATCAGTAAAAAGAGTTTGAACATTTATAGTAGAGTAAACCCTAATAAGAGTTCAAGATGGAGAGTTTAAATTAAGGCCCGAAAAAGAAAATAAATAAATATTTTTTATCACTTTAGCTCTCATGAGTTGAGCAAAAAAGGGAGAAAAAAACCTCATTAGTAAAAAGTAGAACTATTTAGATTTATTTATTAGAATTGAAACAAGTATTACAGTTTAAATTTTATGATTCGATTGCATAATTCAGATGCTTGTTTTATGGAGTTTCTTGAAAGTCGCGAAATAAAATATTATTTTATTCAGGCATATACAATATCCTTCATAATGATGTCCTTTAATTGTGGTTTAAGTGCTTTCTCAGTAACAAGGTCAACTTTTCGCCCAAATAAATCTTCAAGATAAAATTTCAAGTCCATATAATTATCAAAGGTTTTTTGACCCTCCCCAAACACAACAAGCACATCAAGATCGCTATCTTCTCTTTCTTCCCCTCTTGCAAACGATCCAAATATTCCTATTTTTTTAACCCCAAATTTATTACGAATAACATGTAAATGTGATCTTAAAATCAATATAGCATCCACAAATATCACCAAAATTAAAAAGAATATATATTAAAACCTAAAAATCGGATGAAATTATTCTACATATTTTTTAAAACTTCAAAAGTCTGGTTTTTCAAAACAGGTAAATTGTTATGTACTGTTTTCCAAACTACATCAAGATCTACGCCAAAATAAGAATGAATAAGTTTATCGCGTGTTCGAGCCATTTCTTTCCACGGAATTGAAGGATAAATTTGTTTTATTTCCAAAGAAACGTTTTCTGCAGCCTCTCCTATAATTTCCAGAGCTATAACTACAGCGAAAACTCTCATATCATCTTCTGCGAATTCTTCAAAGTAATATTTCAAGTAAAATCTTCTATTTTATCAATTGCATCAACAATATCTAATAAATAATCTTGAAACTCTCTTTTATCCTTCATACTGCTATAACTTCCTCAAGAATACGTTTTCCTATAGCAGGTTTAAGAGCAGATTTCATAACTAAATCCACTTTTATACCGAGAATCTCACTTAAATAGTCTTCAAGCCGAATATACTCAAATAATCCTGGAGCTTCATCAAATTCAACTAAAATGTCAAGATCACTTTCAGAATCCTGTTCTCCACGTACATAAGAACCAAAAATACCCAAATAATTAACTTTATATTTCTTTGAAATCTAAGGGAAATGTTCACGCAAAATTTCAATAAATTGAGAAACATTTCTGGAAGAAGCAACAGAACCGTTTTCTATCATAATTATTACTTAGACTCAATCTTTAAGTATTTGTCTTAAAACGGATAGAATAAGACTTCAAAAGTCAAGAGAATTCTTTCTGGACACATCAAGATAATTCATAACAACTTTTCAGAAGGTCTCAGAATTATCCTCAAACCTCTGAATAGCGGCATCTAGAACTATTACTAAACATGGCTATTCTGTAATTGTCTTTAAAGTTTGAAGTGCCTTTTGAGTGGTTTTGATTCTGAGCTTTAAGGTTTTCATATAACCCCTTCCCCCCAACACTTTTCTTTAAAAACTTCCGAAACTCTGGAAAGGTCTACAAGATTAACTGTGTACGGGATATTGAGATTTTCAATTCTTTCTTTTAATAAAATTAACTTTGTTTTATCGAAATTTTCCCCGGGAAGGATTCCGATATCTACATCCGATAATGTTATTCGAGATTATTATACTCTATCTTTATACTCTATTTGGAAAAAATAACGCAACTAACAAATACACCATATAGATTCCATAAAGATTTGTTTATTTTGTAGTTAATAAATTCTTTAGCTGCCCGGTGTAGCTAGTATAGCAGTGCAAATTTAATATAATGAT